>JBEKGQ010000451.1:0-6466 GCA_050012715.1 Polyangiaceae bacterium | reverse complement strand
AGAAGGACGGCACGGCCCTCGTCGTCGTCGCGCGCTCTCCCATCCCCGGCGGCGACCTCGAGAAGACGGGCCCCGCGCTCGCGCGCATCCGCGCCGTGGTCGAGAGCGTGCGGCGCTCGCGCCCCGAGTTCGCCCCCGTCGTGGCGGGCTACGCCGGGGACATGCCGCAGGGCTTCGTCGAGTACCAGAGCATCCGCGACGATCTCCTCGGGGTGGGAGCCACCGGCATCGTGCTCGTCCTCGGCGCGGTCATGATCTACTTCATGCGCCTGCGGGCCCTGCTCGTCATGGGGCTCACGATCGGCGTGGCGCTGGTGTGGACCTTCGGCATCACGCAGATGGTCATCGGGCACCTGAACGTCGCCACCGGCTTTCTCTTCAGCATCGTCGAGGCCCGCTACTACGAGGAGCGCCGCCGCGGCGTCCCCGTCCCCGAAGCCCTCCGCACCGCGGTTCGCCAGACCTGGCAGCCCACGATCATCGCGACGCTGTCCTCGGCGGCCTCGTACGTGTCGCTGCTCGTGACGGAGTTCAGCGCCTTCCGCGACTTCGGCTTCATCGCGGCGACGGGCATGGTCCTGTGCTGGGTGGTCAAGACGCTCATGGTGCCGCCGCTCCTCTTGCTCTCGGAGCCGCGCAAGCCGGTCGACGAGGCGGCCGACCCGAGTCTCCTCGGGCGGATCCGCCGCTACGGCCTCGGCTACGGGCGCATCTTCGCCTGGCTGGTCCCTCGCGCCCCGGCGCTGTGGCTCGGCGCGGGGCTCCTCGTCGTCGGCGTCGGGGCCGTGTCGGGCTACCTCTACATCCGCCGCGATCCGATGGAGTACGACACCCGGGGGACGGAGAACGACCCCCGCAAGAAGCAGGAGATCGACCGCGTCTGGGCCGGGGTGAACGAGATCCTCGGCGGCGGCCACGACGCGATGATCGTCCTCGCCGACACGCCGGAGGACGCCCAGGCCCTGCAGAAGAAGCTCCAGGCGGATTACGACGCCGCCCCGAAGGACAACAAGCCGTTCGAGGCCGTCCACTCGCTCTGGGACATGGTGCCGGAGGAGCAGGACGCGAAGGTGCCCGTCCTCCTCGAGACCGGCGAGCGCCTCGAGCGCGCGCGCGCGAAGCACTACCTGAACGACGCGGACTGGGCGCGGGTGAAGGACTACATCCCGCCGCACGATCTCCGCCCCTACGGCCTCGCCGACCTCCCGGACACCATCGCCCGCCCCTACTCCGAGAAGGACGGCACGCGCGGCCGCCTCGTCGGCGTCGAGCCCAAGCCGAGCCGGTCGAACGACATCCGGTACCTCATCAAGTACTCGGCGTCGCTCCGGGAGACGCGGCTGCCCAACGGCAAGGTCGTCAAGGGGTCGGGACGCGCGGTGATCTTCGGCGACATCCTCGAGGCGGTCCTCCACGACGTCCCCAAGGCGGTGACGCTCTCCCTAGCGCTGACGTTCCTCGCCGTCCTCGTCACGTTCCGGCGGGGCGGCTGGCACGCCCTGAGCGTGCTCTTCGCCCTCCTCGTGGGCGTCACCGGCGAGGCCATCTTTCTCTACTTCGCCGAGGTGAAGATCAACTTCCTCAACTTCGCCGCCCTCCCGATCACCTTCGGCATCGGCGTCGACTACGCCATCAACGTGGTCCAGCGCTACCGGGCCGACGGGAGCAAAGACATCCTGGGCGCCCTCCGGACGACGGGCGGAGCGGTCGTGCTCTGCAGCCTGACGACGATGCTGGGCTACCTGGCGCTCGTGGGCTCGCACAACAAGGGCATCCGCAGCCTGGGGACCATCGCCGTCATGGGGGAGGTCACCTGCCTCCTGGCGGCCGTCCTGGTGCTGCCGGCGCTCTGGTACCTGATCGAGCGTCGGCGGGCCCGCCAGACCGCGAAGACCACCTGACGCAGCCCGCTCACAGTGTGCCGCTCCTTTGCGCGGCCGCACCCGTGTGGCACGGAGCTGAACCGCCGTTTCCCCATGGCATTTCGCCGGTTTGACGGTGGGCCAGGGCTCGTGGTCCCGGGTGGCATCCCTCCCTTAGTTGGGCCGGACTTTGCAACGCCGCTACAAGAGACGCATCCAAACCGCCTTGGCGGACCCAGTCGGGTCAAGTACCGTCACCGCCGCGCACCCGGGTCCCCCGAACGAGACGCATGCCCACGACCTGCAACTACTACGTGACTCTCCGCTGCAATCAGCGGTGCACGTTCTGCAACATCCCGCACACCAACGACGGGTCGCCCTCGCGCGAGCCCACGATGGATCAGGTCCGGGCGAACCTGAGAGACCTCAAGCGTCTCGGCGTCTTCGTCATCGACATCACCGGGGGCGAGCCGCTCCTCTACCGCAACCTCGTCGAGATGCTGACGCTCGCGAAGAAGATGCGGTTCATGACAACGGTCACGACCAACGGGATGCTCTACCCGAAGTTCGCCGACCAGCTCGTGGGCAAGGTCGACGCGCTCTTGTTCTCCATCGACTCGACCGATCCCGACGAGCACGACCGCATCCGCGCGATGAAGTCGTTCCACCTGTCGCTCGAGGCGCTCGCCGTTGCCCGCAAGCTGCGCCAGCCGCTCTACATCTCCCACGTGGTCACGAACCAGTCGTTCGATCACGTCGACGAGATGATCCGCTTCGCGAAAGAGCAGGGGGCGATCCTCTACCTCAACCCGTGCTTCTCGTTCTTCGGCAACGAGGGGCTCGATCCGGAGAAGGCCAAGGGTCTCTACAAGTACTTCGGCAAGCCCGGCGTCATCGTCGATCGCGCGCAGCTCGAGCTCATCTCGTCCGGCGGCAACAAGAAGGACGACCCGGTGTGCCGCGCGGTGACGTCGACCGTCGTCATCTCGCCGGAGAACAAGCTTCTCCTGCCCTGCTACCACTTCAAGGACGACGCGATCCCGATCGAGAACAAGCTCTACGACCTCTACTCGTACTCGCCGGTCGTCCGGAACGCGAAGGAGATGGAGGGGCGCCACTCGTTCTGCGAGGGCTGCACCGTCTACTGCTACATGCGAAGCTCGCTCCTCTGGAAGTACCCGGTCGAGAGCGTGCTCCTCGCGGGTCACTACGTGCGCGAGCGGGTGCGCCAGCGCATCCGCAGCTACGTCGCGCCGGCGCAGCCGCCCCCGCCGCCGGTCCGCGTGGCCCCGCAGCGGCGCTCGCTGCCGCTCGTCGGCCCCGGGGAGTAGCTGCAGCGGGCGACTCTATACGAGGTCGCTCGATCGTCCATCGGGGACGACGCGCCTCCACGGGAGGGCGCTCGGGTTCTCGTGAAAGGCGCTCGGGTTCTCGAGCAGGGCGCCTAGCTTCGTGTGCAAGGCGCTTGGGGTCTTGTGCAGGGCAACTGGGCTGTTGCGCAAGGCGCTTGGGAGGGCCCCCGCGCCCCGCCCTACGGCCTCTTCGCCGGCGGACGGTGCGTCGGCGCGGGCGGCGGCCGGGGCGGCGGCCTCGCGGCAGGCGCCGTGGTCGCCCCTGGCGGCGCCGGCTGCGCCACCGGCGGCGTGTCGTCGAGAATGTCCTCCGGCACCATCGTCGCGATGTACGCGGTCGTCCCAGCCGCCCAGGAGAGCAGCGCGAAGGTCGCCACGAGGCTCAGCACCATCCACAGCGTCTTCTCTTTGCGCCGCGCGGCGAGCGCGTCGTCGAACCCGCTTTGCTCGGCCCGCGCCTGGTCGACGCTCGGCCGCAGATCGATGCCTACGATGTTCTCCGCCGCGCAGTAACGGCACCGCGTCACGCCCCCCAATCCTGCGGCAGGAAGCGGCCCCTGGCACCGCCGACACCGCGACGGGTCCCCTTCCCGGGCCGGCGCGAGCGCGCCGAACCCCAACGTCAACAGCTGCAGCGCGCCGCGGTCGGCCAGCCGCCCGCGCGCGAGGAAGAAGCCGGCGAGCACGGCGGCGAACGGGAGCGTCAGGAACAGGAGGTCGGTCAGCTGGAACCCGTCGTCGAGCACGCGGTACGCGATGAGCCCCCACCCGAGCGGCCACGCCCCGAACATCAGGAACGACAGCACCAGCAGCCACGCGTTCGCCCGCGCCGCGCGCGGCTGGTCCCGCAGCTTCGCGATGATCTCCCCCGTCCGCGACCGCTCGGGCGATTGCGCCTTCGTCGCCGCGGCCTGCCCGCGCACGTCGTCCGGGAGCGCCACCTGCGCCCCGCAGTACGCGCAGGGCACCCAGGGCGCGTCGTCGGGGACGGCCGGGCCGCCGCACCGGTTGCAGCTCACGATCCGCGCCGCCACGACGGGCGCCTGCGCGACGTAGCGCTGCCCCGAGACGACCGCGCACACCGAGGCCGCCGCCGCCAGCATCGAGTCGCGCTCGATGGGCCGATCCGTCTCGCCCACCATGAGCCGCTGCCCGCGGTGGTGCACGTGGAGCCGCCACACCCGCACCGGCTCGCGCGCGCTGGTGACGATGAAGCGCTCGACGAGCATGGCGAGCATGATGAGCAGGATCACCTTGAGCGTGATGCGGCGGACGCTCGTCTCCTCGACCTCGGCGAACGGCGGGGTGAGCTCCCCCCAGGGCATCGAGGAGCCGTGGAGGCGCCCGCCGTCGACCCGCAGGCCGTTCGAGAGCAGCATGACGTCGCTCGCCCGGTTCCGCACCGCGCCGATCACGTGCCCGATCGCGAACACGATGAGGAGGACGGCGGGGACCAGGATGACGAGCGCGAGCTTCACCGCGTGGACACCGATGACGACCGCGACCGCCGCGCCCACGAGCGCGATACCCAGGAAGAGCGTCGCCGCCGCGCGCCCCGCGCTCCACGTGGCCGTCGTCCCGATCTGCAGCGGGAGGCGGGCGAGGACGCCGTCGGGTTGCGCGGCGGGCGCCATGGCGCGACGTTATCATCGACGCGCCCCGGGTCGCAGGGCGGCTCGGGGCATGCGATCCCGCGGATCTAAGGCGCCGAGAACACGTAGTTCTGGCCGAAGTCGCTGTCCCACTGGTTGGCGGTGCAGTCGCTCGAAGCCAGGAACCAAAGCGCCGCCGACGTCGTCCCCGCCGGGACGTCGAACTCGAGCGGAATGCTCTCGACCTGGTTCGTCGTCGCGTCGAAGGGGCCGCTCAGGAGCTCGCTCTGGATGGCCCCCGAAGGCTGGAACTGCACGTACCCCGTGGTCGCGAACGCGTCGACGCCGTCCGTCGTGCAGCCGAGCGTCGCCGGCATCCGGTAGATGTCGTACGCCACGTCGAGCTTCCCGCCGCCGGCAAGGGTACCGGTGCTCGAATTCTGCCAGCCGGTGGCGAAGGTCGCGGTCAAGCGAGCCGTCGGCGTCGGGCCCGGGCACACCGCGGCGTCGTCCGCGATGGTCCAGTTGTTCTCGGCGGTGAGGGCGTAGCTCCCGAGCGGGTCGGCCACCTGGTTGTGGTCGAAGAGGCGCGCCCCACCGACGGTCTGGATGTACGGGATGAAGCTCACCGTCGTGTCGCCCGGCCCGTTGGTGAACGTGCCCTGGCGAAGGGTGACCTGGTACCGCCGGAAGCCCTCGGGCGCGCACGGCCCGTCGGGGAGCTCGTCGCACCCGAAGACGGGCTCGGCCTGGGCGGACTGCTGCCAGGCGGAGCTCCCTTCGCCCTGGTAGAGGACGTACCCCTCCGACTGCGCCAGCGACTGGGACATGGCCACGTCGAACGTGACGGTGATGACGACCCAGCAAGTCCCGCTCGAGCAGTCCGTCTGCGGGCCGAGCGAGCTCTCGAAGTCGATGTACGTGTGCCGGAGGACGACCTGACAGGACGTGTCCGCCGAGTCGCCCTGGGACAGGGCGGAAGCCAGCGAGCCGGTGGCGTCCGCGGGCGCGGCGCCCTGACAGGCCGAGGCCGCCAGGGCGGGCAGGAGCGCGAGTAATCCGTACCTCATGCCTGAGGCGTTACTCGAACCCCGGCCGATGTCAAACCAGGTCGTGAGCGAGGCGGTGTCCCCTCGGTGGGCTACTTCTTCGCGTCCGCCGCCAGCTTCTCCTTGTACTTCTTCGCCATCTCCTCCTGCTCCTGCTTCGGGACGACGGCGTAGCGCGCGAACTCCATCGTGAACGTGCCCTTGCCCTGCGTCGACGACCGAAGGTCGGTCGAGTAGCCGAACATCGCGTTCAGCGGCACCTCGCACGTGATGCTCACGCTGTCGCCGGCCACGGTCTCCATGATGATGCCGCGGCGCTGGTTCACGAGGCCGGTGACCGCGCCCTGGAACTCCGTGGGGGCGTCGATCTCGACCTTCATGATCGGCTCGAGGATGGTCGGCGCGGCCTTCGCGTACGCCTCGCGGAAGCCCATGAGGGCCGCCGTCTTGAACGCCATTTCGGACGAGTCGACCGCGTGGGAGGCGCCGTCGTTGACCGCGCACCGGATGCCCACGATGGGGAACCCGATCATGGTGCCCTTGCGCACCCCCTCCTTGAAGCCCTTGTCGCACGAGCTGATGAACTCGCGCGGGATGGAGCCGCCGGTCAC
>JBEKGQ010000450.1:0-6086 GCA_050012715.1 Polyangiaceae bacterium | reverse complement strand
GGCTGCAGCGGGCTCGAGATGACGAGGTAGTCGCCGTTCTCGAGGAGCAAGAGCTCGTGCAGGTCGACGTTGAGCTGCCCGTCAGGCACCAGCTTCGTCTTCGTGGGCGGGCTGAGCTGGTGGAACTCGAACGCGGCAGGGGAGTCGACGACGGAGTCGTACGAGATCGTGCCCGGGACGACGCTGTCGACGTCGAAGACGCACCAGCCGAGCGCCGGCAGCGCCTGGGCGTACCAGACGGGCACGCCGTTTTCGTCGAGGACCATCGCGTAGCACCCGCTCGTCGTCGGCTCGTCGGTGCCGACCATGTAGTAGCCCGGGGTGATGGCGCCGACCTCGGGGTGGGGCGTCCACTGGAGCTGCGGAAAGTCGGGCGGCAGGCAGCGCACCCAGTACTCGACCGTCGCCGTTCCATCGGTCGCGGCGGCGACGACCGCCTGGTTCACCGGGACGCTGACCGAGAGCGTCTGCGCGGGCAGCGTCGGCGAGGGGATCGGCTGGAGGAGCAGGCTGCTCGCGCCGCTCGAGGCCGTCATCGCGATCGTCAGGTCGTTCATGCCGTCCGTGCAGCGCACGGAGTAGTCGTGCACGGTGGGGGAGAAGGACGGCGACAGGGCGAGCGGAGCCAGGGCCCCGCCGTCGGGGGACCCCGAGATGGCCAGCGCGAGCAGCGAGGGCGTCCCGGGCGGCTTCGTGGCGTCGGCGCCGGCGTCGGAGCTCGCCTCGAGGCCGGACGCATCCTCCAGCGCGTCGGCGCTCCCCGCATCGGACGACGCCGTCGCCAGCGTCGTCCCCGCGGTGGAGCACGCGACCGCGCTCGCCACCGAGACCCAGGCGGCGACGGCCATCGCAGCGAAGCGTCGTCTCGCGTTCATGACGCTCGCCATTTTACTTCTCTACCCCCGTCGGCGCCGACTCCGGCTCGTCGCCCTTCGTGCATGGCCCCGGATCGGCTCGGTCCCTCGCCGGCCACTCGGCGTCCGGCTCGCGCTCGTAGAGCGACCACTCGCGCTCCTGGTCGAGGCGGTGCCATCGGGGGCCCGGAGGGTGCGAGCGAAAGATGTCCCGCGGCGCGCGCACGAGGAGATAGTCCGCGCTGGGGCCGTCGTACGCGTTGCGGAACGTGCACGGGGCGAGCGTCCAGAAGAGCGGGCGCCGCCCGTCGTCGAAGCCTGGTCGATCGCGGACGGGCCAGTGGCGGATCCGCGTGAAGGACATGTCGGCCTCCCCGCCCGCGCGCGCCAGGTGGTACGAGCCGAGGAACACCCAGGGCGGCCAGTGCGTGTGGCGCGACGTCAGGTGCACCGGGAGCGTGAGAACGCGGGCCCCCGGCGGGATGCGGTCGAGGAGGCGGTCGACCTGGCCGAGCTCCTCGCTCTCGGTGCGGCGCACCTCGACGACCGAATCGGCGACGCCGACCAGATGGCTCGCGAGGAGGGCCACGAGCGGCACCGTGCTCGCGACCCCGGGGCGCGGGGCCAGCACGAGCGGGGCGAAGAGGACCACGAACGTGGCCATGCGCGTGTCGAGCATCACGGCGGGGCCGATGTTGTACGGGAGGACCGCGTAGGCGAGCACGGCGACGAGGAGCGGCGCCCACGCGGCCCGGGCGCGCCATCGGTCCGCGGGAGCAGGGCCTCGCTGGAGGGCGAGCACCACGAGGGCGCCCGACAGTACGACTGCGCACCCCTCGTCGACGTGCGATCGCCAGATGTCGTGGGCCCAGATGGGGAGCTGTTGCACGAGGGTGCGCGTCGACGTCCACGCGACCTGGCCAGACTCGGGCTTGCTGACCGAGGGCACGACGAGGCTGCCTCGCAAGGCCCAGGCCACGGCGAGCGCGACGCTGGGAGCCACGCCCGCGAGGGCGCGGGCGATCGCCGCCGGCCGCCGGTGGAGGGGGACGGCGACGAGCACGACGGAGCCGAGGAAGACGAGGTACGCGCTGAGGTGCAGGCTGAAGAGGAGGCACGCGAGGAGCGCGAGCCCCACCGTGCCGGCGCGGGAGGGAATCCTCGATTGCCGCACGAAGAGGGCGATGCCCCACGTGGCGACCGGAACCGCCGCGACGTAGGGCACGAAGCCCATCATGAGCGGGGCGCTCCAGAACGCGGGCGCCGCGAAGAGCGCGAGGCGCTCATCGCGGCCGAAGGCGGCGAGGAGGGAGCGTAGCGCGTAGGGAAACGCGAGCGCGACGAGGGTGAGGAGCACGCGGTTCGCGGTCTCGGCGCTTCCGGTGGCGAGCGCGACGAGCGCCCCCGCGGCGTGATAGACGAAGTACTGACTGTCGCCGACGTTGAGCGCGTACCGGTCGCCGAGGTGGAGCGCGGGATCCCGCCAGTGCTGCAGCATGCCGATGGCGGCGACGTGCTGGGGCAGGTCGGCCAGGGGGAGGAAGCGTGCGCACCAGAGCGGGACCGCGCTCGCCGCGGCGGCGATGAAGAGGGCCAGGCGCCAGAGACGGTCGCGGTCCAGCGTCACCTCGCGCTCAGGCCGCCCGCGCGAGCCTCACTGGACGCACCGCAGGCTGCCGAGCTTCGTCGGATCGTTGGCGTCGACCGCACCGTTGTCGAAGGAGACGTAGAAGCTGTATCCGAGCGGCTCGAGGAGGTACGGCGTCGACGTCCAGAACAACCCGCCGCTGGGAACGCTGCCCGCGGTGACCCCGTAGAACGCCGACGTATCGATGGCCGGCGGAGCGGTCTGCGTCAGGTCCGCGAGGGTCCGGAGCTCTTGCACGGTGGGGATGCGCCACGGCGCCGTGCACTGCGTCTGCGCGTCAACCCAGTTCCATGGGCCACCCGGCAGCTCGGTCTGGCTCCAGGTGAGCCCCGTCTCGGTGTCGAGCACCGTCCCGTTGGCGACCGTGTACCGGCCAGGGGGAGCGTCGGCGCCCGCGACGGGCCCAAAGGCGAGCGAGCCGAGGACGGCGACGAAGGCGAGCGCGGTGAATCGGTTCAAGCCAGCCTCCTTTCGGAGCCTGGCTCAGACAATCCGCTCGCAAGCTTGCGGGGTATGTTCATGGTGCCTCTCTTCTCGTTCCCCTGGTTCGCGTGACTCAGCGCACGCAGCGCACGTTGGCTTCGTCGGACACCGCGGCGGGGTAGACGCCGCCGCTCGCGTAGAGCTCCCACGCGTTCCCGGCCTGCTGGAGGAACGGCGTGGACGACCACATCTTCGGGAAGTTGTCGTGGAAGACGCCATTCAGGATCAGCTTGGCGTTCGCGTAGTCGACCAGCGACATGAGCTCGTTGCTCGACGGAAGGCGCCAGTCCGAGAACCCGGCCCGGCGTGAATTGGTGCAGGCGACCGCGGCCAGAGGCCAGGTAGACGTGCCGGTCTCGCCATCCTGCCCCCACATGAGCTTCGTGTTCTTGTCGATGACGACGACGTCGCCGCACAGCGTGACGACGGTGTAGTTCGAAGCCGGGATGCCCGCCGTGGCCGACGGCGGCGGCCAGCACGCCCACGTGTGATTGCCCGGGGGACACCCCGGCGCCGGCGGATACTTGGCGGTGCTGGTCACACAGGAGGAGTCCTCGTGCTCCGCGTCCTCGTGCGCATCGGCCGGGCCGTATCCGTTGCCGTAGCTCATGCCGTCGGCCCGATCGGCGGGGGAGTCCTGCGATGCGACGTCGAACGAGGAGCTGTCGAGCGGCGACGCGTCCCGACGACCGCCGTCCTCCGCGCCCTCGTCGTCGACCGTGCCGGTGCAGCTCGCCTGGATGGCCGACGCCGCGATCACGAGCCCGAGGCCCGCGACCGGAACGCGCGGGAGCAGCGCGGCTACGTAGGACGAACGACGTGCGGGCATGCGCTGGTCTATCCCCGGCCCTTGGCCGCATGATGCAGAGCGGCTGCTGCCGGTGCAAGGTGAGACCCGCGTCGATGGAGCAGGCGCATCCGAGGTTCCGTCGCGCTCACAGCGGCTGATCGGTCCGGAAGACGCGATATGGCGCGCCGGGCCCGGCGACCTCGAGGACGAGCGCCAGCGGTCCCGCGGCCTGGTAGTACGGCACGCGGATGGTGTGCTGGCCAGCGGCGATCTGCGCGGCGCCGAGGGCCATGCGCGGCGGGTGGTACCCGTCGTTGTCGATGACGAGCTTGTCGTCGATGTAGAACTGCGACCCGTCGTCCGACGTGAGGCGGAAGTTGTAGAAGCCGGGGTGCTCGACGGTGAAGGTGCCCTCGAGGTCGACGGCGAACCAGCGGTAGCGGTCGCGCATCCCGGGGAACGCGGGGTAGACGCTCCGCCGAGGCGTCACGTCGAGCTGGTCGAGGCACACCGTCTCGACCGGGGACAGCTTGCTGAAATCGGGGATGAGCCGCGTCTCGAGCCCCACGTAGTAGACCTGGCCGCGCATCCGACCCGAGGGGAGGCCGTTGCCGTCGCATCCATCGGTCAGGCCCGGCGCCACGCCGGGCGAGACGCTGACCGTGAAGTCCGGGTACCCGGGGATCGAGATGATCTCCTCCTGCTGCGACGACGCGCACCCGGCCTGCGTCGCGCATGCGAGGACACCGACGAGACCGAGGAGACGGAGTGCAAGCTCGCGGGGAATGTTCATGTCGTCACCTCCCCGTCCCTGGTGCAACGGCCGAGCCGGCCGGAACGAGAACGATTTCCGCCGGCTACGGGAACCTCGAGTGTCTCGATCCGGGACGGGCGTCGCGCTGCCGGACAATGCCGGGATCACTTCTCTTTGCCGGTCGCTGCGTCGATCGCCGACCCGTGGCTGGGAACGAACAGGTGGAAAAGGCCCACGAGATCGACGCTCGCCGAGACGAAGTACCCGAGGCGAAGCTCCTGCTGCGTCGCGCCCGCGATGGTCGTACCGCCGGGCAAGGCCTCCCCGATCGCATACCCGTCCCGAAGTGTCAGCGCGTACTGCAGGTAAGGGCCGCCCACGATGGAGCCGACCCCCGTCCAGCCGAGCCCCGCCCCGCCGAAGAAGTTCTTCGTGGGATCGCGCGTGAGCGGCAGGGCGAGGACCGGGAAGCGGAAGAGCCCCGCCAGCGGCTTGTCCGGCCAGAGAAAGCGTGCGGGCTCGAGCTCCACGAGCGCGAGGCCCACCAGCTCGTCGACCGGCTTTCCCTGGATCGTCGCCACGCTCGACACGTTCTCGACGTACGGCGTCTGCGGCGTGCCGCCGGAGAGACCGAGGCCCGCTTCGATGTCCACGAAGTGACGCCCGACGATGGGGAATCGCGCCGTCGTCTTGCCGACGTTGGCGTGCACCTGCGTGTCCCCCGCGGCGGCGATGTCGACCGGCGTCGCGTCGATCTCGAGCTCGGCGTTGCCGGTGGCGGTGTACGTCGACAGATACGTCGGCGTGCCGGGCCGGATGGCGTCGATCGAGCGGAGCGCGACCCGGAGCTCGGCGACGTCGCGCGCGAGGGCCCGGCTCGACTCGCGGAGGGCATGCGCGGCCGCGACGGCAGTGGCGGCGGCGCGACGAGCGTCGTCCAGCGCCTTGACCGCTTCGTTCACCCCGTTCGCGTCGTCCGGCCGCCCCATCGCGGATACCATCGCGTCGCGGGCCTTGTCGCGGGCTCGATCGAAGCTCGTCGCCTCAGCCTCGAAGGCCTCGACGTCCCGGTCCAGGGCTCCGTCCTTGAGCTCGGGCCCGGCGCACCGCGCGAGAAGCTCGCTCTCGACGCGGGCGCGTGACGGCGTCTCCGCGGTGATCTCGCCGCACCAGCGGCGGACCACGCTCGCGATGACGGGCAGCTCGCGGGCCTCGGCACGCACCGCGTGGAGCGCATCGAGATAGTGCGCCGGCACATCGCTCGCGTAGCGGGCCCGCGCCGCGGCGAGCGGCCGCAGCGGCGAATTGGCTCCGGTGGTGGGGTCGAGCGGAACCGGGATGTCCGAGATGGGCACGCCCGCGTGCTCGAGGTCGCGCAGACCCGTCGTCACCTGGGTGGCTTGCTCCTGCCACGCGGCGAGGCCGGTGTGCGTCCAGGCGTTGCCCTGACCGTGGACCCGGAAGTCGAACATCGACGACCCCGGCGTCGGTGTCACCTGGAAGTACACCGGGCGGCCGGTCACCACGTCGTCCTGCTCCGAGCCACCGCGGCAGATG
>JBEKGQ010000449.1:0-8066 GCA_050012715.1 Polyangiaceae bacterium | reverse complement strand
GTCGAGCTTTTCGAAGGTCTTCCGGGTCGAGCCCTTGATCGCGACCTTGTGCGCGCCGTGCGCCATCGCGGACCGGAGCTTCACGCACTCGAGCGCCATGTCGAGCATGACGAGGTAGGGCGCCATGCCCAGCATCGGCTCGAACGCCGAGATGGCCACGAAGTCCTCGCGCGCGAAGCGGCTGCCGCGCGTCACGATGCGGTGGAAGAGGGACCCCTCCTCCTCGTCGGGACGGAGCTCGCGCTTGGCGATCTCCTTCCGCGCCCGCATCTCGGCGACCTTCGCCAGCAGCGCGTCGATCTGGGCGCGCGGCACGACGCGATGACCGTGGTGCATGCCGGCTCCGAGGCAGGTCACGAAGCGGCCCTCGCGCGTCACGATGACGAACGGGCCCTCGCGGCTGTCGTCGATGGCGAGCGCGACGCGCGCGGTCTCCGGGGGCACCTGGATGTGATCGAGGACGTAGGCGACCGCCTCGTGGTCGCGGTAGAGCTCGAGCGCGAACTCGGTCTGGGCCCGGGTGACGCGATCCAGCCGCTCGAGGAAGTGGTGCGCGTGGGGCACGGCCGGACGCTACCACCTCAACGGACGACGATCTCTCCGTACCAGCGCTGCGTCACGCCGTGGAGCTTCGAGTCGATCTCGTAGAGCGCCGTCTCGCCCGACTGGTCGAACAGCGGCTGGATCGTGAGGTGCACCACGTCGCCGTTCGAGCCCGTGTCCGCGTCGAAGCTCATCTTCAGCAGCTCCGCGCCGCCGGCCGCCTGGTTCGGGTCCACCGCGGTCACCTGCCACGCGTCGGTCGGCCCATCGCTGATGAGGTGCACGGCGATGGTCCGCGACTCCCGGGCCGGGATGGCGACCCCGTTCACCGTCGCCGACGCGTAGGGGTCGAAGAACGCATCGGGCGCGTCCGCGGCCACGTCGAAATACGCGGGCGCGACGGCGGGGACGCACGGGTCGTGACCGGCGCTCGCCGCTTCGTCGGACCAGAGGCGCTGCACCGCGTAGCCGACATCGGCCGGTGTGACGAGCTCCTGTTCGCAGAGGTCGGCGATCTCGCCGCCGCCGGTGAGCTCCTCCCAGAATGCGTGCGCCTCGTCGACGCCGGCGTAGGCCGACGACGTGACGTAGAACGGATCAGTCGAGGCCTCCGCCAGCTCGTGGGTGGTCGTCGACGTCATACCGTCGGCGAGGCTGACGCCGCCCGGGCTGCACGCCCCCACGACCGCGAACGCGATGGGCGACGCCGGAGCGGCCGGCGTGGTCTGCCAGTGCCAGCCCGGAGGGTCCCAGGGGCGGTTGCCGCAGAGGGTCCCGGCCGACGGATCGGTGGGGTCCTGTTCCGGCGCATAGACCGTCGTGCCGGCGGGCGGGTAGAGGACGTAGACGGACGACGACAGGGTGGCGCTGTCCGTGGGCCCCCACGCCGGGTCGGTCCCGTCGAGGTGGGACGCGATCCACGTCCCGACGTCCGTGGTGGCGAGGCCGTCGGGGAGCGCATCGGCCGACTGCACCGCGCTGGCGACGGTGGTCGCGCCGACGCCGTACTGAGTCGTCGCGGCGCGCCACTCCGTGGACACGACGTACTTGCCGATGGCGTCGGTGAGCAGGGCCGCCTGCGTCTCGCCCGGGAAGAACACCGGGACGATGCGCGGCGTGGCGAGCACGGTGCCGCCGACCCGCTCGACCACCGGCACGCTGGGGGCGACCGCCGGATAACCCGCCGCTTCCGGCGCCGGCAGGCTCGCTTCGGCGGCGCCGCCGTCGTCGTCGCCCGTCGGGGGCGGAGAGGCGGGCCTGTCCGATGCGCCCGGCGAGCCAGCGGAGCACGCCGCCGTCGTCGCGAGGCCCGCGACGACGAGCAGCACACCGGCGGTGCGGGGGGTACGGACCATGGCAAGCTCCCCTCAGAGCTAGCGCCGCGGGCTCTCGGCGACAGCAGGATCCAGTCGATGCGCCTCCAGGGCTGCTCCGCGGGGTAAGTCCCGAGCTCCCCCGCGGCCGGGGCTTCGGGTTGCCATGCGTGGAGGCCGAGCGCCCGCGCGAGGCTCGCGGTGTCGCCGCGACCTTTGCCGCCCCACGCCGCGTTCGTGTCGCCCATGACGACCAGGGGCCGCTCGCGCGGCACGAAGGCGCGGGCCATCGTCGCGATCTGCCTCCGGCGAGCCCACGGCGAGACCGGGTGGAGGTGCACCGAGACGACGTCGATGGCACGCCCGCCGAGCGCTGCGGGCGTCACCGTCACGCGAACCCATCCCTTGTCGTCGAGGAGCGAGTTGCGGAAGGCGGTCGACTCGGAGGCCTGCAGCGCGCCCCGGGAGAGCACCGCGGTCCCGTGGCGCAGCCCCAGACGAGGGACGTCCGTGTGCGCGCCGAAGGCGACGTGCGGCATCCGCGCGCCGCGTGCGACGAGGTCGACCTCGTCGAGGTGGCCGCTCCAGAAGGCGGCGCGGTCGATCTCCTGGAGGGCGACGACGTCGGGGCGGACGCCGTCGATGGCAGCGCCGATGGCGCCGAGGTTACGCGCGAGGGTGGCGCGCCCCACCACCACCGGAGGCAGGGGCACGCGTGCGCCGTGCGCGCAGTTGAGGGTCATGACCCGCAGAGCATTCGAAGTGGCGATGTGCATGCCCACGAACGTGCGGCCGGACACCGGACGCTGCGCGAACGCGCGGTCAAACGTCGATGGATCGTGGGTGAACGCCGTGTGAACGGCCCCCCGACGACGAGCTACTGCGTGCAGAAGGGGATCGGGCCGCAGGTCGCGACCGAGCCGCTCTGGCCCTCGACGGTGCACGTCTGCGTCAGACACGATCCGCCGTCGCCGCAGTCCAGTCCTTCGGTGCACGACTGCTCCCAGGCCGGGCAGCTCGCCTGGCAAGTCGTCGACGGCACGCCCGCGTCGCCGAGGACGAAGCAGCACGGGCCGCCGTTGCAGTCCTTCGGCGACTGGCAGCTCTGGCCGGAGAGGCTGCCCCCTTCGGCGCTGGTGTAGCCGTCGGTGCCTCCGGTGACGAGGATGCAGCCGCCGACGGCGACGACCATCAGGAGCCCCGCGAGGGTCGAGACGACGCGCATCAGAACGACCCTCGCAGGAGGAGGCCCGAGCCGGACGCGGTGGGACCCATGACGATCTGCGTCCCGAGCGCCTTGTCGCTCGGGTTCGTGAGGATCAGGTAGGTCCCGGTGACCCCGCCCGCGACCGCCACCACCCAGGCGCCCGCGTTCCAGCCCGCGAGATCGTGCAGCTTGCCGTTCGCGGCGATCCCGTCGGGAGAGCACACCTTGTCGACGCAGTTCGCGCTCCGCACGCTGTTCTCGTGCAGCATCATGAACGAGGTGATCGTCGCGAGGATGAGCCCGTCCGCCCCGAGCGAGAGAGCGACCCACCCCCACGCGCGGTTCACCTGGCGCGTCTGGTGATCGTCCTTGGCGGAGGCCTCGGAGGTCGTCGGCTCCCCGGGACGGGCATCGCTCGCGGCCGGCGTCGCCTGGGCGAGGATGGGGTGCGGCGCCGCCGCTGGCGGGGGCGTGGACGCCGCACATCCGGCCAGGGCGAGGGCGCCGACCGCGGCGACGAGGGCTCTCATGCGGCGGAGGCTAACGTGGCCTTCCGCACCCATCAACCCGAGCGATCGAAGCGCGCTGAGCTCGCGGCGAGGTGGCGGTGCTGGATAGCACAGCCACACCGGCTCGCTCACGACTCGCCTAGCGCCTTCTCGATCGCCTGCTTCACCTCGGGGCTCGTCGGCTCGACCTTCGGCTCGAAGCGCGCCAGCACCTCGCCGTGTTTCCCGACGAGGAACTTGTTGAAGTTCCATTTGATGTCGCCCGCGAACGCGGGGTCCGTATCCTTGCTCGTCAGGAACTGGAAGAGCGGATCGATCCCGTCGCCCTTGACCTTCACCTTGGCGAACATGTCGAACTTCACGCCGTAGTGGGTCGTGCAGAACTCCTTGATCTGCTTCTCGCCGCCCGGCTCCTGCGCGCCGAACTCGTTGGCGGGGAACCCCAGGATCGAGAGGCCCTTTGCGGCGTACGTCTCGTGGAGCTCCTCGAGCCCCTTGTACTGCGGCGTGAGCCCGCACTCGGAGGCGACGTTGACGATGAGGGCGACGCGGCCGCGGTAGTCGCCGAGGCTCTTGTTCGCGCCGTCGATGGTCTTCGCGGAGAAGTCGTGGATGCTCTTGGCCATGCGCGATGGAAAGCGCGGGCGCGCGGGCCCGTCAATGGCGAGCGGCGACTGGTCCAGCCGAGTTGGCCGAACTGGACCTCGCCCGCCCCGCGGGGCGCGGCTACATCGAGGGGCATGCTCCCCGTCCGCCCCGTCACCCTCGCCGACGACGTCGTGTCGCTCGAGCCAATGTCTCTGGATCACGTCGCGGCCCTCTGGGACGCCTGCTCCGCGAGGCGAGGCACCTACGGTCTGACGAGCGTCCCGACGTCGCCGGAGGCGACGCGCGCGTGGGTCGAGGTCGCGCTCGCGGATCAGGAGCGCGGCGTGTCGCTCCCGTTCGTCACGCGCGACGCGCGCTCGCGACGCATCCTCGGGTCGACGCGCTACATGACCATCGAGCGATGGACCTGGCCGCCCCCCGGCAGCCCGCTGCAGCGCACGGCCGAGCACCCCGACGCGGTCGAGATCGGCGCGACCTGGCTGACCGAGGACGCGCAGCGCACGGGGGTGAACACGCACGCGAAGCTCCTCATGCTGACGCACGCGTTCGAGGGGTGGGAGGTCCGCCGCGTCACGCTGAAGACCGACGCGCGCAACCTGCGCTCGCGCAACGCCATCGAGCGGATCGGGGCGCGCTTCGATGGCGTGCTTCGCGCGCACTCGCCGGCGTTCGACGGCGAGGTGCGCGACACGGCGTTCTTCTCGATCCTCGCGGCCGAGTGGCCGGACGTGAAGGCGCGCCTCCGCGAGCGAGCGGCGCCGTCACGGAGTTGACGGGAGCGCCTCGCCGGCGCGCTCTTTCGCGCCTTTTCGCGCGGGCACGGCGACTGCACGGGGCGACGCGCATGCGTCTCCTGGGGGCTTCCCTCTTCGCGGGCATCGTTCTCATCGCGTGCAGCGCTTCGCGCTCCAACCCGGCCACCGGGGGTCCGGCCGACGACGCCGCCGTCGCGGACGACGCGGGCGAGGACGCGGGGTGGGACGCGGCGGCCGCGTGCGACTCCCCCGACGCGACGACCGCCCTCCCGTGCGGGACGCTCGCGTTCGCCAAGAGCCCCGTGGCCTCGCGGCCTCGGAATCACCACGTCACCCTCCTCGCACCGACCGGCGCGGGGACGACGCTCTACGCCATCGGCGGGGCGAACGGAGAGGCTCCCATCGCCTACGTCGATCGCGTCCCCATCGCGGCGGACGGATCGCTCGGCGCGTGGACCACGGGACCGGCGCTCCCAGTGGCGAGCGGCGGCCTCGTGGGGGACGTCGTGAATGGCGTCATCGTCGTCGCGGGCGGAACGACGGCGAGCGGAGTGACCGACAAGGCCTACAGCTCGGTCATCCAGCCGGACGGATCGCTCGGGGCGTGGCAGGCGGCGGGCTCGATCCTGAAGGACCGCATGCACGCGGGTTCGTTCACGATCGGCAACACGATGTGGATCATGGGCGGCTTCGAGGATCCCAACGTGTGGAGTGACATCGTGAGCGCCACCGTGCAGCCCGACGGAACGGTCTCGGCGTGGGCTTCGGCCGGGCAGCTCCCCGGGCCGCGGTCACACTTCAGCGTGACGGTGGTCGGCAGCTACGTCTACATCGCGGGCGGTCTCGCGCAGTCCGCGTTCGACAACCCGCCGGACCTGCAGGACGCGTGGCGCGGGCAGGTCCAGGCCGACGGCACCGTGGGCGACTGGGTGCAGATGACGAACCTGGCGGTCGCAGAGGCGACGCACGCGAGCTTCTTCTACGGCGGCTACCTGCACGTGTGCGGCGGGATCAACGACGTCCCGGCGCAGGAGGACCGCTGCTGGCGGTCGCCCATCGAGGCGGACGACTCGCTGGGCGCGTTCGAGGAGATCGCGCCGCTGCTCATCGCACGCGGGCACGTGCACCAGATGCCGGTGCTCGGGCGGAAGGTGTACTCGGTGGCGGGGGCGATCGACTTCAACCTCGATTCGACGACGGAGATCGACGTCGGCACGTTCGGACCGGGGACGGGGATGATGGTGACGCGCGAGCCGCGACCGGCGCCGGTGGCGCCGTCGGGGCCGAAGCCGATGAAGGGCGCCAAGTGCCACCTCGGATCGCACGCCAAGCCCGTGAGCCGGCCGTAGGCGAGGTCGATGCGGACCGCCGCGCGTGCTAGCTCCCACCGCGGGCATGTCCCTGACGCACCTGAGGGCCCTCGAGGCCGAGAGCATCCACGTCATCCGCGAGGTGGCGGCCGAGTTCGAGAACCCGGTGATGCTCTACTCCATCGGGAAGGACTCGGCGGTGATGGTACGCCTGGCCCAGAAGGCGTTCTACCCGGCGAAGCTCCCCTTTCCGCTGCTCCACATCGACACGACGTGGAAGTTCCGCGACATGATCGCGTTCCGCGACGAGTTCACGCGCGCGAACGGCTTCGAGCTGCTCGTCCACACGAACCGCGAGCCCGAGGCGCAGGGCGTGAACCCGTTCGACCACGGCAGCCAGACGTACACGACCATCATGAAGACCCGCGCGCTGGTGCAGGCGCTCGCCCGGGGCGGCTTCGACGCGGCGTTCGGCGGGGCCCGCCGCGACGAGGAGAAGAGCCGCGCGAAGGAGCGCGTCTACTCGTTCCGCGACCGCGCCAGCCAGTGGGACCCGAAGAACCAGCGGCCGGAGCTCTGGAACCTCTACAACGGCCGGATCCACAAGGGGGAGAGCATCCGCGTCTTTCCGCTCTCGAACTGGACGGAGCTCGACGTGTGGCAGTACATCCACCTCGAGAACATCCCCATCGTGCCGCTCTATTTCGCGGCACGACGCCCGGTGGTGAAGCGCGACGGCGCGTGGATCATGGTCGACGACGAGCGCATGCGGCTCCTCCCGGGTGAGGTCCCCGAGCCGCGCGTCGTGCGCTTCCGCACCCTCGGCTGCTACCCGCTCACCGGCGCCATCGAGTCGACCGCGACGACGCTGCCGGAGATCATCCGCGAGATGCTGCTGACGCGGGTGTCGGAGCGGCAAGGACGGATGATCGACCACGACGAGAAGGGGTCGATGGAGACGAAGAAGCGCGAAGGGTATTTCTGATGGCCGCCGCCCCGGAGACGCCGCTCCTCGACACGGACATCGAGGCCTATCTCGCGATCCAGCAGCGGAAGGAGCTCTTGCGCCTCTTGACGTGCGGCAGCGTGGACGACGGCAAGAGCACCCTCATCGGGCGCCTCCTCCACGACTCGAACATGGTGCACGACGACCAGCTCGACGCCCTGCGCCGCGACTCCGCGAAGCGGAGCTCCGCCGGCGGAGCGATCGACTACAGCTTGCTCGTCGACGGCCTCATCTCCGAGCGCGAGCAGGGGATCACCATCGACGTCGCGTACCGCTACTTCGCCACCGAGAAGCGCAAGTTCATCATCGCCGACACGCCGGGCCACGAGCAGTACACGCGCAACATGGCGACCGGTGCCTCCACCGCGGACGTCGCGGTCATCCTCGTCGACGCGCGCCTCGGCGTGCTCCCGCAGACGCGGCGGCACAGCACCATCGCGGCCCTGCTCGGGATCCGGCACGTCGTCGTCGCGGTCAACAAGATGGATCTGCGCGGCTACGAGCGCGGCGTCTTCGAGGCCATCCGGCAGGAGTACCGGCCCTTCGCGGAGAAGCTCGGCTTCGCCAGCGTGAAGTACATCCCGGTCTCCGCGCTCGAGGGCGACAACGTCGTCGCCGGGAGCGAGCGGATGCCCTGGTACGAAGGGCCGCCCCTGCTCGCGTACCTGGAGACGGTGCCCTTCGCGCGCTCGCCGGAGATCGAGGCGCTCCGCTTCCCCGTGCAGTACGTGCTGCGGCCCGACCTCACCTTTCGCGGATTCGCCGGGACCATCGCCTCCGGCGTCGTGCGACCGGGGATGGGCGTCGTGTGCCT
>JBEKGQ010000448.1:0-6148 GCA_050012715.1 Polyangiaceae bacterium | reverse complement strand
CGCAGCTGCCTCGCGAGATCTCTGTCATAGACCTCGATCGCCGCCACCACCGGGCGCAGCCCCCTCAGCACCTCGAGAATCACCGAATAGATCCGCAGCATCCTGAGCTCCTTCCGCCTCTCTCTCGAGGCTCCGCCCCGAGGGCGCGGAACGCAGGCGTGGTCAAGGATGCGAAGCACCGCGGCTCCTGCCGCGGCGACCGCGCTCCTGCGCGGTCGTCCTTGATCACGCCGAGTACCGCGCCACGATCGGAAAGCCCGAGAGAGCAGCAACGGGTCTACTGGGCGCGGGCGCGGGCGCGGGCGCGGGCGCGGGCGCGGGCGCGGGCGCGGGCGCGGGCGCGGGCGCGGGCGCGGGCGCGGGCGCGGGCGCGGGCGCGGGCGCGGCTCAGCTCACGGCACGCCCTGGAGCATCGAGCTCGTCACCGTGATGCTCTTCGCGTTCACGCCGATGGCCGTCCCGACGTTCGTGACGCTCCCGCCCGAGACGTTGGTCCACGAGCCGCCCGTGTTGCCCATCATCGTCGTGTCCGTGATGGTGAGGGTGCCCGCCATGTTGTCGCTCGTGAAGAAGAGGCCTCCCCCGAACGCGTTCATGCCGGCCGCGTTGTCGTCGATGGCGTCGCCGCAGAGGACGACGTTCACCGAGTTCCCATCGCTGTAGAGCGCTCCGCCGTTTCCTCCCGAGCCGACCTCGTTCTGGCCGTTGTTCATCGCCGAGCACGTCGCGGGGTCGTTGTTGTTGGCACCGTTGCCGGCGGCGGTGTTGCCCGTGAAGAGGCTGTCGTAGACGTCGAGCTCGGCGAAGAGGCCCCCGACCGCGCCGGCGTTGCTGGCGGTGTTGTTCGTGAACGTGCTGCTCACGATGAGCGCGCCGTGCAGGCTGCCGAGCACGTAGATCGCGCCGCCGCCGGTGTCCGGACCGAGCATCGCCGCCTCGTTGCCGGTGAAGATGCAGTCGATGACGGTGAGGTTGCCGTCGCGCATGTAGAGCGCGCCGCCCTCTCCGTCGTCCCACCCCTGGGAGCACGGCGGAGGCGCCGTCGGGATGGCGTCCTTCGGCGTCTGCTTGCCGTTGACGAGCGAGAGGTGCTGGAGCGTCAGCCCGTAGGTGTTGGCCTGGAAGTTCGGGCTGTTGAAGCTCAGGATCTCGACCGCCTTGCCGCCGTCGAGCGTCACCTTGTTGCCGCCGTCGATGACCGTGTTCTTCGCGATCGGCACGTTCAGGGTCGACGTCACCGCGATGGTCACCGGGGCGCTGCCGCAGTCGAACGTGATGATGCCTCCCGTCGTGACCGCGGCCTCGAGCGCGCTGACCGTACAGCTCGTGGCGGGCCCCGTCCCCACCACCGTCGTCGGCTTGGACGTGTCGACCGGCTGCCCCTGCGCCGGGATCCCCGTGCTGCAGGACCCGTTGGGGTTTCCCGCCATGGTCGGCGTACCGCCGTCGCCCCCACCCGACGAGCTGCCGCTGCCCGATCCCGAGCTGGAGCCCGAGCCGGTGCTCGACCCGGAGCCGGTGCTGCTGCCGGACCCCGAGCTCGAGGAGCCTCCCCCCGAGCTCGTGCTGGACCCGCTGCTCGAGCCGCTCCCGCTACCCCCATCCGCACCGCCCGCGCCGGAGGGAGAGCCCTTGTTGCCCGAGCCCCCGCCGCAACCGGCCGCGGCTCCGAGGACCACGAGCACCGCGCACACGGACGCACGCAAGAGGAGCCGCTGCATCCTCCCATTGTGCGCCGCGTTCGCCGCCGCCGCACACCTACATCCCGCGTCAGCGCGCGGACGGCTTACGCCGTCAGTTGCAGCTGGCCGCGACGCACGCGGCCTCTTGCGTCGTGCAGGCCGATGCCGGGCTGCTGGTGTTCGCCTCGAAGCAATTGAGCGCCGCGGTCAGGGCCACGGCGGCGCCCGGACAGCTGTCGACCATGCACGAGAAGAACGCTTCGTCCGTGTTCGCGGCGCTCAGGCACGTCATCGAGTCCTGGCAGGTCGTCGTCCCCGAGCCGATGTAGGTGGCGGCGTTGCTGCTGTCGTTGATGTTCCCGGTGGTGCTGCACGTCTCGAACTTGGTGTCGCGCGGGTAGTAGGCCCCGGTGAAGACGCACATCTCGTTCGTCGCGGCGGACCCGCCCTGGATGACGGTCGTCGTCCCCGTGTTCTCGTAGTTGCAGTGGTAGTCGATCTGCTGACCGGCCGTGAGGGCCATGCCCGGCGACCACTGCGTGACCGGCGGGTCGGTCCAGACGCTGCTCGTGTAGAGCTGCTGGAGCATCGCCCCCGTGCTGTCGAGGAGGTTCGCCACCCCGCCGAGCCCCTGCTTGTGCATGTGGGTCTGCGCGGTGGTCAGCGTGACGTTGCTCGTGACCGGACAGCTCATTCGAGCTTCGGCCATGGCGTTCGGCGGCACCACGATGAACGGGTTGTAGAAGAAGAAGAGCCCCGCCTCCTCGGTCACCTGGCTCTGCGGGATGGTGTCGAAGTTGATCACCGCGGTGGGCGTGAGGGGGCTCGTCGTCGTGTTGAGGACGTGGAGGTCCAGCATGAGGACCGACCCGGACGGAATGTGGAGGGCGACGTTGGGCGGAAGGTCGCTGAGCCCGGGGGGCGCGTCGGCGCCCTGCGCCCCGCCGACCATCTGCGAGGTGTTCCACCCGGCCTGCGGCCCGTTCGAGCAGTCGAACACCTTCGTGGTGTCGACCGTCATGCCCTGCGTGTTCATCGTCGGGATCGACGTGTACGTCGTGTTCCAGACGAGGAAGTGGTGGCTGCCCGGCGTGTAGCGGACGTCCTCGTGGTTGACCCACATGTCCTCGGTCGTCTGCACGAACCGGCACTGCTCGTCCTCGCTGCTGGCCGGGATGGTCGCGGTCATCGACAGCTGAATCCCCTGACCCGCGGGGGGTGGCGCCAGGAGTGTCGTCGAGCCGTCGTCGTCCGAGCCGGCGTCGCTCGTGGGCGAAGTGCCGGAGTCCGAGCCGCCGCCGCCTCCGGCGCTCGCCGGGTTGCCGGACGACGACGAGCAGGCGGCGATCATCACGAAAGGCAGCAGGGCAAAGAGCGGGCGCGTCGTCATGGGGGAGCCTCCGAGGTTCCGGTGCCAAGGAGATACCCCTCTCTAGGGGTTACGCAAGAGTTCGACTAGAGCCCTACCCCATGTCCGACGCGCTCGTCCTCGCCGGTGGTGTCGCCAAGGGAGCCTTCACGGCGGGCGCCCTCGCCGTCCTCTCCGATCCGGCCACCAAGGCCCAGCTCGGTCTCGACGTCACCCGCATCGTCGGGGCGAGCTCCGGGGCCCTCAACGGGGTCTTCTACGCCGCCGCGGTCCGCGGTGGGAACGAGGCGTTCGCCGGGCAGCGGCTCGCCCAGGTCTGGCTGGATGACGCCACCCTCGGCGGGGCCTTCGACTTCAGCCTGCGGGACCTCCTCGGCGGCGTGGGCCTGTCCACCGATGAGAAGGTCCTTTCGATCCTCCGCAAGCAGATCGCCCCGAACGCGAGCCCCGGCACCCCCATCGAGCTTCGCCTGGTCGTCACCAACGCCGACGGCGAGGCCGTCTCCACGGGTGACGGCGGCACGGCGACCACCTTCGAGCACGTGGTCGACTTCACGGGGGCGGACTTCGACACTGCCGCGAGCCTCGAGCGCGTCTTCGTCGCGACCGCCGCGTCCGCGGCGCTGCCGGGGGCCTACGCGCCGGTGTCCCTCGACGTGGGCGGGCGCACCATCCGCTGCCTGGACGGCGGCGTCGTCGACGATACGCCTCTCGGCCATGCCCTCACCGGCGCGCCGGACATCACCCGGGTCTTCGTGATCGTCCCGACGCCTCGCGTTCGTACTCAGCCGGCCGACCTGCACGGGCTGGCCCTCGCCTCCCACGTGTTCGACATTCTCGTCGACGAGCGGCTGGTCCGGGATCTGCGCCACGTCGCCCGCGTCAACCGGGTGCTGGCGAGCCTGCCGTCGCTCGTCGCGGATGCGGGCGAGCGCGCCGCGCTCCTCGAGGCGCTCGGCTGGACGGGACGAAGGCCGGTGCAGGTGATCGAGATCCGCCCGGAGGCGGAGCTCCCCGGCAACGGGTTCTCCGGGTTCACGTCGCTGGCGCTTCGCCAGGGTTACGTCCAGTCGGGCAGCGAAGCCGCGCGGCGTGTGATAGCTAGCGGCGCATGACGACCCCCGCCGCCATCGCCGACGTCCCGAACAAGTCGGTCACCCTCGAGAGCACGACGTACACGATCCAGGAGCTCGGCACGGACAACTTCACCGTGCTCGTGCAGGGCGTCCCGGTCGGACGGATCGTCTACACGTTCGGGTCGGCCAACGGCGTCCCCGAAGGCGACGCCGCGAGCCAGGAGGCCCTCGACGCCATCGCCGAGGCCTGGTTCGCGGCGACCGCCGAGTAGACGCCCTAGAAGCGCAGTTGCTGGTCTTTGCCGGCCCAGCCGAACGTCACGCTGAGCAGGGGGTTCGCCTCGGTGGAGAGCTGGCTGAAGCTCAGGTTCACCGCGACGGTCCGCGCCCGCTGCGAGCGGTTCTCGCGGTGCACCATCTCGCGCACCGCCTTGAGCTGCGTCTCGCTCATGTCCTCGCCCTCGAAGCGAGCCATCTCGTCCGGCGTCTCGCCGTCGTCCGCCGCGGGGGGCAGGAACGCCGTCGCGAGCACGGTCGCCATCTGGCCGCTCCCCGGCTTGGCCGAGAGCGTGAAGCGCACGTAGCCGCAGCCGGTCTCGGACGAGACGCCCGAAGGCATCTGCGCCACGAGGCGGTTCGCGGTGTTGGTGAGCTGCGTGAGCTGCGCCTGACGGTCCTCGTCCGACGCGGTCGGGGGAAGCTCCGGGTTCGACACGAGGAACTGCGTGCCGCCCTTCTCGCCCTCTTCGCGCGCCGCGTAGACGCCCAGGCTGTTCGGCCCGGTCGCCACCTTCACCAGCTTCGTCGTCTGCCGGGAGACCTGGTGCGTCCCCATCGTGTTCAGATCGATGAAGGCCTCGGTCGTCTCCAGCGTCGCCCCGTCGGGCGTCTGCGTGAGGCGCTCGACGTGGATGAGATCCACCGTGTCCTTGATCGGCGTGTTGCTCACCTTCACCGGGGGCGGCGGCCAGCGATGCATCTTCTGCAGCATCGCGATCGTCTGCGGCGACGGCTTCGGCGGCACGTACGGCTTCGTACGCACGTAGAGCGAGAGGTGGGGCGACAGCGTGCCCCCGGTCGTCAAGCACGTGCGCGTCGGCGACGGCTCCTTCGACGTGTTCGTCGTCAGCGTCCCGTCGGTCGAGTAGGCCGAGGCCTCCTTCTCCGTCGCGAAGATCTGGACGTAGTGGTAGCCCTGATCCTCGGTCGACTTCCGCATCTTGTCGGGGAGGATGGCGGGAAAGATGCCGTCGGTGTGCTCGCCGCCGGCCACCTTCTCGGGGGCGGTCGGCGTCTCGGTCTTCGCCATCTTCGGCGCCACGGGCAGGTTCTGGAAGGGAACCGTGTCCGCCAGCGCCGTGTCCGGCGAGGAGACGGCGGCCGCGAATCCGGCCGCGACGACGAGCGATGATGTCAGGGTTCGAATTCTCATAGAGTCCTCAGATACGCCTCGAGGGCTTCCAGATCGTCGTTCGAGAGCTGGGCGGTGTGGCCCATCTTCCGGTCCGCGTCGGTGAGCAGCTGGCGCAGCGTCTTGTAGCGGCCGTCGTGGAAGTACGGCCCCCCGCCCCCGACGAAGCGGAGGGACGGCGTATTGAAGTTACCGTTTTTGTCCGCCGCCGTCTTGCTCTGCACGTCGTGCTTCTCGTTGTCGGTCGCGGAGGGGCCGGAGTGGCAGGTGGAGCACGCCGCCGCCGCCGAGTGGAAGATCTCGTTGCCGCGCGCGACGCGCGCCGCGGTGTCCTTCGTCATCGCGCCGGGAGGCGGGGAGAGCGTGAGGATGTAGTCCGCGAGCGCGCTGAGCTCCATCGAGCGGAGGTCGCCCGTGCCCTTCAGGCGCGAGAACGTGATCCCGATGTGCTCCTTGATGCTCGACTCGGTCCCGCTCCACGAGAACGGCGCCGTGTCGCCGACCCGACCCGCGAGCATGATGCTCCGGCGGGGCCCGTTCGGCGTGGACCAGACGAGCGAGTCGTCACGCCCGTCGGGGTGGCAGCTCGCGCAGGCGCGGCCGTCGTGGG
>JBEKGQ010000447.1:0-6165 GCA_050012715.1 Polyangiaceae bacterium | reverse complement strand
CTTCTCGAGGACCGCCGCGTCCTCGCGATCGAGCCACTTCACGAGCGGCGGAATGAGCACGAACGCCGTCACCCACGAGGCGACCATGCCCGCGCCGCCGATGTACCCGAACTGGCGAAAGCCGCGGAACTCGGTGAGGAGCAGCGACGCGTACGACACCGCCGCGGCGAACGCCGCCGCGAGCGTCCCGAGGCGCGAGCCCCAGATGCCGACCGCGAGCGCCTCGTCGACCCCCAGGCCATTGCGGCGGGCCTCCCGGTAGCGCGCCAGGAGCACGATGCCGACGTTGATGCCGTTGCCGACGATGATCGAGCCGAGGAACGCGGTGTTCGAGTTGAGGTCGGTGACGCTGGCCGGCGGCAGCGACGCGAGCCCGAACGCGTAGACCGTGGCGAGGAGCAGCGGCGGGAACAGCACCGCGACCGCGCGCCACCACCGGTAGTAGAGGACGATGACGAGCAGCTCGAGCGCGATGACGACGACGGACGACACCGAGAGGTCCGCCTCGAGCGCGTCGAGCTCCTCGACCGCGATGGCGACGTCGGAGCTGTAGCCGACGCGCATCCCGGGCGCGTAGGCGCTCACGCCGCCGAGCGCCCGCACGTCACCCTGGACGCGCTCGAGCAGGGCTCGCGACTTGTCGGCCCCGGTCGTGAACTCGCCGGCCTCGAGGAAGAGCAGCGTCGTGTGCGACTTCGCGTCCGAGAAGCGGCCGCTCTCGCTCTTCTTGTCGGTGAGCCGCCGGTCGTAGCGGTTCTCGATGTCCGACATGTCGAGCGACGGCGGGGGCGCCGAGTCGTCGAGCAGCGAGCCGCCCTCCTTCTCCACCTCGTAGTCGCGGCGGGCCTCGACCCGGCGCAGCACCTCCTTCAGGTCGGCAAGGTCGACGTAGAGCGGCGCGTGGTCCTCGACGAACTTCTTCTCGGCCGCGTTGCCGGTGCGGACCTCGCGGACCATCTCCGGCGGGTACGTCCGGATTCGCGCCGCGAGGTCGTCGAGGAAGCGCTCCGCGGCGGGGAGGTTCTCGGCGTTGCCGGTGTCGACGACGACGCCGAGGTACTGCAGTCCCGGGAGCCTCGCGCGCATCTCGTCGAGCGCGCGGACGCTCGGGGAGTCGCGCGGCAGGAGCTCCTCGAGGTCGCTCTTGAGGTGGCGGTAGAGCGAGACGGTGCGAATGGTGGCCGGGATGGCGATGACGACGGCGATCGCCCACAGGAGCCAGCCGTGGCGCAGGACCCACGCGACGTACGCGCGCGTCCTCGCCGTCGGGCCCTGGCTCCGGATCATCGGGCGCGGAGCGTAAGCGGAACCGGGTTCGAGTCAACGCGCCATCTGTAGTATGTGCCCCCGGAATGTTCCGTCCTTCGAGAGACCTGCAGGCCATGATGCAGGCCGCCAAGGGCGCCGGGGCGGGGCTGATGAAGCGGTTCGAGCGCCGGGCGCTGCTGGAGGTCGAGCTCAAGGGCCCGGCGGACTTCGTGTCTGCGGCCGACCGCGAGGCGGAGGACCTCCTGCGGTCGACGCTCCTCCGGCGCTTCCCGCGTCACGGGTTTCTCACCGAGGAGAGCGCGCCGACGGTGGGCGCCGACGCCGGCACTCGCTTCGTGGTGGACCCCCTGGATGGGACGACGAATTTCCTCCATGGAGTGCCTCACTTCGCGGTGGCGGTCGCGCTCGAGCACGACGGCGACGTCGTCGCGGGGGTGGTCCTCGACGTCCCGAAGGGCGAGATGTTCGTCGCCGAGAAGGGGCGGGGGGCCTTCCTCGACGGCCAGCGGCTGCGGGTCGTGCCCGATCGGGATCTCTCCCGGGCCCTCGTCGGCATCGGCATCCCGCACTCGAGCTCGCGTCCGCGTCATCCGCGCTACCTGGCCGTCCTCGCCGACGTCATGCGCGACGCGGCGGGGATACGGCGCCTCGGCGCGGCGGCGCTCGACCTCTCGTACGTCGCGGCCGGGCGCTTCGCGATGTTCTTCGAGCTGGGCCTGCGGCCGTGGGACCTCGCGGCGGGGTCGCTGCTCGTCCGCGAGGCGGGCGGCATCGTGACCGAGCCCGACGGCGGCGACGGGTTCCTCGACTCGGGGGACGTGCTGGCTACGAACGGGCGTCTGCACCCACCGGCGCTGGCGCTGCTCCGTCGCGCGACGCGGCGGGCTTCGTCAGCGTCGCCACGACGACGCACGTCGCGGCGAGCGTGAGCTGCGCGATCCGGACGACGAAGGCGATCGACAGCGCGCGCGCGGGCTCGTCGGCGAACCCGAGGTCGCCGGCGAAGGCCCGGAAGAAGCCGTCCGTCACGCCGAGCTGATTGGGCAGCATGTCCCCGAGGGTCGCGCCGACGAGGTGGATGCCGTGGGTGACGAAGGCATTGCGCACGCTGAAGGCCCCGCCGACGGCGTGGAGGATGACGCCGTACTGCAACGTCTGCGCGACCCGGCCGAGGCTGCAGACGAGGGAGGCTCGCCACGGGATCTGCCGGCGCTCGGCCGGGTCGAGCGGGGGCGACTCCTTGGCGCCGGGGACGAAGCGGCGGCGCATGCGATCGAGCCAGCGGCCGATGCGCGCCGCGCGCAGGATCGCGAGCAGGCTCCCCGCGATGAAGGCCTGCGAGAGCACGTTGCCGGCGAGCAGCAGGGCCAGCGGCGCTTCGAACCCGAAGCGCGAGGCCACCGCCAGGCACGCCGCCAGCGAGAGGATCCCGTTGGCCGAGAGGTACGCGGCCTGGAGCAGCGTGCTCGTCGTGGCGGCGCGCGGCGTGCCGATGAACCTCGAGAAGAGCGTCGCGCGGGTCACCTCGCCGGCGGCGCGCCCGGCCGGCAGGAGGGTCATCATCGCGTAGGCGATGGCCGACGAGCGCACCCAGGTCGCGGCGGGGATGTCGCGCCAGCGCTTCCCGAGGATGGACCTCAGCGCGAAGAAGTCGGTCGTGACCTGGAAGAGCTCGAGCGCGAGGATGACCGGGAGCCACCGCCCGGCCTGCCAGAGGACGGCCGCGACGCGCTCCGGCCCCGCGCCGCGGACCAGGTACGCCACCAGGCCGAGCCCCACGAGCGCCGCCAGGACGCGGAGGAAGACCCGCCGCTTGACTCCGTCGACCTCCGGGGCGGCGGTGCTCGCCGCGGGGCTCACGACGGCTTGCGCGTGGCCCAGTCGGCCAGGGCCTGACGCTGCTGCCACACGCGACGGAAGGCCTCCGCGTACCGGTCGACCACCGCGTCGTCCTGCGCGATGAGGGGGCACGACTGGGAAAAAAGGACGAGCGAGCCCTCGAGGAGCGCGCGCGTGTGCGGGTAGCGCGCGGGATCGTAGTTGGCCCCGAGGTCCGTCCCCCCCGGCTGCGCTCGCGGGAACCCTCCGAGCGGGTCGCGCTTCTGGAACACCGCCTGCGCCGAGAGTGCGGCCGCCTGCCAGAGCACGACCTCGAGCCCCTCCGCGCGCAGCGCGTGGATGACCGCGTCACGGAGCTTCTCGGCCGGCAGCGCCACGCCCGCCTTGACCGGATCGAGGTGCACGCGGAACTTGTGGTGCACCGACGTGCGCCCCTCGGGCACCCGGGGAGCCTGCACGCCCGGCAGGTCGCCCAGTGCCTGCGCGAGCCGCTGCGCGCTACGCTGGCACCGCTCGGTGCGCGCAGCCAGCTTCGCGAGCTGTGCCCGCCCGAAGGCGGCCATCATCTCGTTGCCGCGGTACATCGAGCCGAGGCGCTTCGACTCGAGCGCCCGCGTCCCGTCGAGGGGCCGCGTCAGGTCGTAGTGCGACGCCTCGGCGCGCGCCAGATCTTGCCCGAAGTTGCGGACCGCGCTCGCTTCCTCGGCCAGCGCGTCGTCGTTCGTCACGAAGAGACCGCCCTCGCCCGCCGACAGGTTCTTGCTCGACTGGAGCGAGAAGCCTCCCGCCACGCCGAGCGCGCCGACCGGCTTGCCCCCGAAGGTGGCCCCGTGGGCCTGCGCCGCGTCCTCCACGACGACGAGGTCGTGCCGCCGCGCCACGTCGAGGAGCCCGGCCATGTCCGCCGCGCAGCCGTGCATGTGGACCGGCATGATCGCCCGCGTCTTCGGCGTCACCGCCGCCTCGGCCTTCGCCGGCTCGAGGCAGCCCGTCTCCACGTCGACGTCTGCGAACACCGGGATCCCGCCCACCTGGATGACGGCGAGCGGCGTCGCGACGAAGCTGTACGCGGGGACGATCACCTCATCCCCCGCGCGCACCCCCGCCGCGGCGAGCGCCACGACCAGCGCGCTCGTCCCGCAGTGCGTGAGCAGGCAATGCTTCGCGCCGACGAACTGCGCGAACTCCCGCTCGAACGCCATCGACTCCGGCGCGAACGGGCCCGACAGGATGCCCCGGTCGAGCACGCGCGCGACCGCCTCGCGCTCCTCTTTTTCGACCAGCGGCCAGACCCGATGCGCCTCCTTCGAGAGGACGGGTGTCCCTCCGAAGAGCGCGATCGCGCTCACGGCGTTCGCTCGACGTGGGCCTTCGCGCCGTTGGTGTGCGTCCCGCCGACCGAAGCCGGCGCCGCGACCGCCTTGCCGTTGTGCGAGTGGGCCTTCACCCAGTCGACGAGCAGCTTCTCCTGCTTGAAGAGGTCGTGCACCGCCGTCTCCCCCGGCGCCACGTAGGGCGACTTGAAGAAGATCGACAGCTGGCGCTGGATGCCGCGCTCGCCGACGCGCTTCGCCACGTCGAGGAGACGCACGAGATCGATGACGAGCGGCGCGGCGAGGGCCGAGTCCTGGCAGAGGAAGTTGACCTTGATCTGCATCGGCACGCCGGCGAAACCGACGATGTCGATGTTGTCCCAGGCCTCTTTCGAGTCCCCGCGCGGCTTGTAGTAGTGGATGTGAACCTGATGGTTGTCGACGTGGTACCCGACGATCGAGTCGAGCACCGCGGACTTGCTCATCACCTTCGTCTTGTTCGAGCCGGGCGAGTCGAGGACCTGACCGTCGCCGTTGCCGAGGAAGTTCGTCGAATACCACCCCTCGATGAGGAGGCGGCGGGCGCGGAACATCGACGCCATCGCCGTCTTCAGCAGCGTCTGCCCCGTCTTGCCGTCCATGCCGGCGAAGGGGTTGCCCATCTCCTCGGCCTGCGTGTTCAGCGCCGGCACGTTGGTGAGGCTCGGCGTGAAGTTGCAGTACGGGATGCGCAGCTTGTTGGCCACGTAGAAGTACCGCATCGCCGGCGAGATCGACGGGTCGTTCGCGTCGAGCCCGGCCTCGAAGGCGCGCAGGCTCTTGTGGACCGGCTGCTCCTCGAGGAAGGCCTCCGTCGACGCCAGGTTCATGATGACGAGGCGGTCGAGGTTGTTCGCCTTCTTGAAGGCCTCGAGGTTCCGCTCGAGGATGGCGATCTCCTCGCGGTAGCCGCTGGCGTGCACCACGTGCTTGCCGGCGAGCTTCGCGACGTACGTCGTCGAGAACACCGCGGGCCAGGGCGTGATCTTCTCCAGCTCCGGCTTGACCTGATCGAGCACGTGCGGCGGCAGCACCTTGTGGTGCAGCGCGCCCTCGTACACGTTCGCGAACTGGAGGTCCCACCCGGCGAAGACCAGGTGGTCGAGCGGCGCGAACTCCATGAGCTCGGTGATCGACTCGGCGATCCGCGCGTCCGTCTTCTCGGTGACCATGCCGACGCGCGGAACCAGACCGCGCTTCATCAGCTCGACGCCGGCGATCACCGTCGACGCAACAGCCCCGTTCACTCCTACGATGGCGACCCCGATCCGATTCATGGCGAGCCTTTCGCGTGCTTCCAAAGCAGCTCTTTCTTCACGTCGTCGATGATGCGGGGGAACTTGCCCTGCACGTTCCCGCGCGTGACCTCTTCCAGAAACCCTCGCGCGCCCCCGGTGCGCAAGGGAATGACACGCGGCGCCAAAAGCGCCACCTCTCCCGTGCGGTGTTCCCGGTAAACGCGGTTCTCCTTGCAGACTCCCTCGTCGAATGCCGTAGCGAAGGCGTCGACGTCCGCAGGCGCGGCGCCCTCCTGGAATTCCACGAACAGCAGATACCTCGACTTGGCCGTGCCATCGACCCCCACGTCACCCGCGGCGCCGAAATCGACCGTGGTGCAGGGGACGGCGCGGACCGCGTGCTCGACCGCGCGCTCGATCTCCACGTGGGTCGTCAGCTCCTGGGTGACCGACAGGCACCCGGAGAG
>JBEKGQ010000446.1:0-6170 GCA_050012715.1 Polyangiaceae bacterium | reverse complement strand
GGATCGAGGTCGGGCGGACGGGTGAAGGTCTTCACGAGGATCGGCTCGTTCATGCCTGCGTCCGAGTGCGTGAAGGCGCCCCCGGCGCGGAACGTCCACTGCTCCCGGGGGCGGCCGTCGCCGGGGTCGATCGACAGTTCGATCGACCAGGTGGCGGCAGGCTCGAGGGGCCTTTTCCGGTCGTCGGGGCCGGTGCCCATCCGGACGAGGAGCTTCCGCGACTCGTACTCGCGCTCGATCTCGAGCTCGGGGCGGAAGTCGTGGAGCAGCTCGTCGAGGATCGTCGCCTGCGCGTCGAGATCTTTCGCCAGCTCGCTCAGCTCGCCGGCGTGCCGGAAGAAGGTCCCCTCGCGCGATCGCTCGAACGAGCGATCGAAGCCATCCCCGCCGTTGCCCCACGCGCTGTGCTTGAGCAGCACCGCCGCCGGGGCTGGGTCCGCCACCGCGTACGAGCCCGCGGCCTCGAGCATCCACTGCGCGAGGAGCGGGCCGGCGTCCCCGGCGCGCGCGGTCGGCGGGGCGCTCAGAATCGTCAGCGCCGTTCCCAGGGTGCGCGTCGCGTGGCCGATCCGCGCGGCGTCGTTTTTCCCGTTCAGCCGGTCCCTCGTGGCGAGGACGTGCTCCATCGCCGACGCGGCCGCGACCAGGGCGGGCGCGATGCCGGGCGTTCTCGTCGCGCCGGCGTAGCGGAACGCGCGCCTCGAGGCGGCGAGCTTCTCGTGGAGCTTGGCGTGCTCGGCGTGGGCCTCCCGGACGGCGCCCATGAGGCCCATCCCGTGCCACGCGTCGTCCTCCTCGTGCAGCGCGCGCGTCGCGTACGCGAGGTTGAAGAGCTGCAGGCCGGCCATCACGTGCAGGGCCGCCGCGTCCCCCAGCCGCGTCAGTCGCGTCGCCGCCGGGTCGACGAACGCGAGCTCCGGATCCTTTCGGCCCTTGCTGAGCGCCCGCCATTCGCGCCGCGGGTGCGCCGCGCCCATCGTCGCGACGTCGACGTCGTGCGTGGCGAGGAGCCAGTCGTGGAGCTTCTTCGCCGCGTCGCGTCCGTACCGACGCGCCCAGACCGGGGCCCACGTCCGGAAGAGCGGCGCCCAGCGATCGCCGCCGGTGCCGCTGCCCTTGCGAGGCGCCTCGAAGAGCAGATCGGCCCCGGCTGATGCGACCGTAGAGCGGCCCGCGACGAGCTCGTCGAACCGCTCGTTCATCCATGCGATGCCGGCCGTCGTCTCGCCGAGCCGAGCGTGCACGGCGTGGGTCACGTTCCGCGCGACGTCGCGCGCATCTCCGCTCGCGCCGAGGGAGTCGCGCACCGCCTCCGAGAAGGGATTGCACCAGCCGACGGGGAAGGGCTGCCCTCGCTTCGGCGGGTGATCGCCGCCGTTGCGGTCGCGGTAGCAGACGTCGACCTCGCCGATCCGGTCGCGCCTCTGCGGCCGCCCGATCCATCGCAGGAGGTCCTCGCACGCCTCCTCTGCGGCGAGCCGCCGCTCGAAGGGGTCCCGGTCCGCCTCGAGCAGGTAGCTCGGTAGCGCGGGATTCACCGCCGACTCCAGGCCGTACGCGTTCGCGAAGAGATCGAGCCGCTTGGCGAGGACGTAGGCCGCGTCGCTGGCCCGGGCACGCTGCAGCTCGATCCCGCGGTCGAGGCTCTCCACCATGGGCTCGAGGCGCCGCAGCGCCTCCGCGAAGGGATCGACGAGGTAGACCACGAGACCGAGGCGGTCCGGCCGGACCCCGCCCCGGAAGAGCTCGTGGAACGTCCGCGCCCGGGTCGGGTCGCCTCCGGTGAAGCCGTCGGTCCAGAAGGCGTCACCCACGCGCGACGCTCGGGCGGCGACGCTCCCGTCGGCGGCGACGTCCTGGAGCCTCTGCCAGGGGATCTGCACCGGCGCGAGGAGCGCGAAGTACGAGGGGCGAACGCTCCTCCCGCCGGCGCTGCGGGCGACGTCGAGGCGAACGCCATGCTCCTTGCGGGGGCCGGCGCGGCGCACGTCGCTGCCCGCGGTCGCCGCGAGATCGACGCGCTGCAGGCGTCCCCGGTCGAAGTAGAGCTCGTGCTCGAGCCGCAGTCGGTCGCCCTTCGGCGAGTCCGCGCCGAAGACGTAGACGTACTTCTTGTCGATGGGCCGGGTGCGCTTGCGCGCGAACGTCCGCCAGAACGGCTCCGCGCCCTCGAGGCTGACCGCGGCGTACATCCCGGCGACCTCGTCCGCCGAGCCGTCGACCTCCCGCCCGCGCGCGTCGACGAACTGCGGCATGCGGCAATGGTCCACGAAGAGGAGATCGCGGAGATCGTTGTCGATGGCGACGGTGGGCTCACCGGAGGCGTCGACGAGGCGGCGACCGGGGAGATCGTGGAGGGCGTCGATCTCGAGGAAGACCACCTCGACCTCGGCTCTCGCAGTGGCATCACCCGCGGCCGGATCGGTCGCCATGGGCTACGAGCTCGTGTCCCACTGGTCGAGGCCGAGCGCGTCGGTCACCGCGGCCGCCGACGCCGCGTCGTCGCCGGGGTCTGCGCTGCCTCCGCCGCCGTCACCACCACCGCCGGCGCTGACGTAGTCCGCGATCGCGACGAGCGCGTCGTCGAACTCGCACGCCTCGTCGAAGTCGAAGTACGGCCGGTTCACGGGGAGGGGGACGACGTACGGCGTCGTGGGATCCGTGACGGTGGAGACGAGCGCCGGCGCCGTCTGGTTCTCGATCTCGACGACGTAGACCCCTCGGTCGACGAGGTAGTCGAGCGAGGCGCGCCCCGTACGGTCGGTCTTGAACGTCTTGCCGCCGACCTGCGCCCCCTTCGTGCCATCCGGCTGGGCCTCGTAGAACTTCACCTCGAGGTCGTAGAGGGGCTGCCGGTGAAAGGTCACCTTGATGGTGAGGTATCCGAGCTGCCTGGCGACGAGCGTCGCGCCGAGCTTGCCGCCCGCGGGCTCGAGGATTCGAGCGACCGACGCCCTCGGGAACGGCGAGACAGGGGGCGACTTCGTACCGGCCACGCTTGCTCCTCCCCACCGTCGAACATACCATGAAAGGCGGTATGCCGAGCCGCGGCGACTGGCGGGTCCGGGGGAAGTACGGCGAGGTGGAGATCGAGCTCCACCCCAACGCGCCGCCCGATCCCGGCGAGCGTGACGCATCGATGCGGCACCTCGAGGGCCTCGTCTACGACTTCAAGAACCGGGACCCCGAAGCGCGCCGCGTCGCGCTCGACATCTTCGCGCGCCTCCAGGGACTCACCTCGGGCGCGCTCGGCAGCCAGGGGTTCGATCTCGACACCGGCTCCTCGCGGGCCGGGTCGATCGGTGACGCGATCATGCGCGCGGGCCAGGCGGGCAACCTCGTCCTCCGGCGTCGTGCCACGAGGTCCGTCGTCATCCCGCTCGAGGGCGTGGCGGAGGAGGCCCCGCTCGGCCCGGAGGCCGAGCCGACGGCGTGGATCGCGATCGAGCTCGTCGACGACGAAGGCAACCCGGTGCCCGACGCGGCGTACCGCGTCGTCTGCAGCGACGGGCGCGTCCGCACCGGGACCACGAACATGGACGGGAAAGCCCGCGAGGACGGGCTCGTGGACGGGAACTGCAAGGTGTTCTTCCCCGCGCTCAACCCGCCGGACTGGAAGAAGGTGGGATGACCTTCGCCAGCGTCGAGGCCAGCTCGGCGAGGCGGAAGGGCTTCGGCAAGTGCGCGTCCATCCCCGCGTCGAGGAGGCGATGCTGCTCCTCTTCGCCCACGTGCGCGGTCACCCCGACGATGGGCATGCGCCGGCCGCCGTCTTCGCGCGTGCGCACGCGCCGCGTCAGCTCGACGCCGTCGAGGCCGGGCATCTCGACGTCGGTCACCATCAGGTCGAACCGCTTCGTCTGGAGAAGCTCCCAGGCGCGCGCGCCGTCGTCCACCAGCTCCACGGTGTGACCGAGCCGCTCGAGCATCGCGCGCAGCACCACCTGGTTGACGGCGTCGTCTTCGCAGACCAGGACCGATAGCGGTCGGGCGGCCCGCCCGGTCGGTGGTCGAGCGGCCGCTTCGCTCGCCTCCGTCAGCAGGACCTCGGGCCCCTCCTGCGCCGGCTTCGTGTCGTCGAGCGGCAGCCGGATCTCGGCGACGAACGTGGAGCCGCGGCCGGGCGCGCTCTCCACGCGGACGCTGCCTCCCATCTTCTCGGCGAGCTCGCGGACGATCGCGAGCCCGAGGCCGGCGCCGCCCTGGACGCGCGCGTCCGCGACCCGGGCCTGCTCGAACGGCAGGAAGATCGCGTCGAGCCTCTCCCGCGGGATCCCGTGGCCGGTGTCGGCGACGACGAGCGTCACCCGGTCGCCCGTCGCTCCCAGCCGGACCTCGATGCTCCCCTCGCGGGTGAACTTCAGCGCGTTGCCCGCGAGGTTCAGCGCGATCTGCATGAATCGCACGCGGTCGCCGATCCTCGCCTCGACGACCCCGGGCTCCGCGTGCGCAGTGAACACGAGGCCCGCGGCGCGCGCCTGCGCGGCGATGGGCCTCAGCACCTCCGCCAGCGCCGCGTGGAGGGCGAACGGGCGCTGCTCGATGCGCAGCGCGTCCGACTCGGCGCGCGCCACGTCGAGGACGTTGTTGAGGAGGCCGAGGAGCACGCGCGCCGACTGCTGCGCCATCTGGATCTGCTGACGGACGACGGGCGAGGCGTCGCCCTCGATCGCCATGTCGGTCATCGCGATGACCCCGTGCAGCGGCGTGCGGACCTCGTGGCTCATGTGCGCGAGGAACCGGCTCTTGACCGCGTTCGCGCGCGCCAGCGACGCGGCGGTCTCGGAGAGCTCCCGGGCGCGCCGGTCGGCGACGCGACGGAAGGCCGCGGTCACGCCCATGAGCAGGACCACGAAGAAAAGCCCCGCCAGCGCGCGCTCGATCGCCGGCTCCCCCACCGCGTTGGGCACCTGGACGTAGGGCTCGACCAAGGCGACGACGGGCACGAGGATGGCGGTGGTCACCGCCCAGAACGTCGCTTCGCGACGACGCCCCATGAGCACGACCGAGAATCCGACGAGGCTGAGCCACCACTTGGAGGACGCCATCCCGTAGGCGGCCGGGATGATGAGCGCCACGGTGGCGATGAGCGCGGTCGCGTGGACGCCCACCGAGACGCGCGGCGAGGGATCGCCGCGGAACCACAGGTAGAGCGCGGCGACGGCGACCGCCCCGAGCGCGTTGCCCCACCACGGCGTCGCGTGCCCGCTCTGGATCGACACGCCGAGCCGCACGATCGCGAAGACGACGCACGCGGTGAACACCGCGATCATCCCGATGGGAAGGAGCCGCGTGCGGTCCGCGACGAGATCCTCCGGGGCGCCCTTCGGAGCCGCCTTCTCGGGAGCCGGCTCGCGCGTGACCATCCGCGGTCGATCGTATCAGCCGCGGATATTTCGGCGTAACCTCGTGGCGTTGGCCCCCCGAGACACCTCGGTGAATGCACGAGCTCGCGAGGAGCGGATCGCCGAGGCGCAGGTCGACCTCATCTACCGGACCGCCACCTCGGGCTTCGTGGCCACCTTCGTCGTCGGGGCGATGGTGGTCGTCGCCAGCTGGGACGCGATTCCGCACGTGGCGCTCGGTGTATGGCTGGCGGTGGCCACCGGCGTCAGCCTGCTGCGCTTCGCGTCGGTGCGGGCGTACGCGCGCCGGCCCGCCGCCGCGTCCGTCACCCGCTGGCGCAACGTCTTCGTCGCCGGGGCGCTGGCGGCGGGAGCGTGCTGGGGGGTGCTCGGCTCGGTGCTCTTCCCGGTGTCGAGCCCTCTCCACCACATGATCATCGGCTTCGCTCTCGGCGGCATGGTCGGCGGCGCGGCGGCCTACCTGTCGCCGGTGCGGATCGCCTTCGCGGCCTACGCGCTGTCCGCGGTGCTGCCCTTCACGCTGCGCCTCCTCGCCACCGGCGACGTCGCCGCCGTCTCGATGGGCGTGATGACGCTCGTCTTCGCCGCCAGCATGGTGGTCACGTCGCGCAGCGTGCACGCCACCATCACCGAGAACATCGCGCTGCGCATCGACAAGGAGGACGTCGCGGCGCGCCTCGACGCCGAGCAGAAGCGCATCACGCACCAGTCCGAGGACCTCGAGCGCCACACGCGCGAGCTCGCCGCGGCCCACGAGGCGGCGCTCGCCGGCACGCGCGCGAAGAGCGCGTTCCTGGCCACGAT
>JBEKGQ010000445.1:0-6195 GCA_050012715.1 Polyangiaceae bacterium | reverse complement strand
GAGGGATCGCAGACACCGGGGGTCGGGCACGTGCAAGACGCGTCCTCGGAGCCCGTGTCGCCGCTGTCGGGAGCAGCCGCCTCAGCGCCGCCCGAGTAGGTCACGTCGCCGGTCGACGAGTCGACCGGACCCGGGCCGCCCGACGGCCTGTCCGATGCCGAACAGGCGCACATCAGCCAACCAAGGATGAGCAGCGAGAATTTCACGGCCGAACCAAGCGAAGGACTAGCACAGCGGCCCGATGGCCCCGGAGGGTGACGGGGCCGTCGGGGGTGGCGCTGTTCGGCGCAACGAGGGCCGCGGTGGCGTGCGTGGCGGGCGCGGTGGCCTCGGAGCTGCCCGACGTGCACAGGCGCGCTGATGCCGCCCTCGCGCGCATTCGCGCGGCCGTCCCCGCGTTTGTCGGGATGAACAGCTGGAGGAGCCCCGCGACGCGGTCGCCGCGCTGGCGGCGGCGCCGACCGGTCCGTCAGACGCGCTTCTGGCGCACTGATGCGGCTGCCTTCCCCGCCCGAGGTGGGCGAGGCCATCCGCGAGGCGACCACGCGACGCCCCGAGGTGATCGCCGCCGCCGCGGCGCCCCTCCGTAAGCGCTGCCGCTCCTAGCCGTGCGCAATGCGCTCCTGGTCAAGCGCGCCATTGGTCCCTTGCAAGTCGCCCGTCCTTCCTCGCGCGCCGCTGTCGAGGCCACGCTGGCGCGGACGCCGCCCACGCTCGCGGTCTTCGCTTAGCGCGCGCCCGAGCAGGAAGACGTCGACGCCGCTGCGCTTCACCTGGTGGGCTGCGAGGCGCTAGTACACGCGCGCATCCCCGACCGCGAGGGGCGCACGCGGAGCATTCAGGCAGCTGCCAACTTCGCCGGTCGGTAGAAGAACCCGATGATGGCCCCTGCCAGCGCTCCTTCGGCGGTGTGATACGCCGAGTCCACAAGCATGGCGGCGAGCGAGACGTTGTAGGTCGCGTACTCGATGATCCCGCCTTGCAGCGCGTCCCACAGGAATCCACAGAAGAGGCCGAGCAGCAGCCCGGTGCTGACCCTCGTCCATCCGCGTGCCTCCGCGAAGTACGCGTAGGCGACGGGATACGCCAGGGCGATCAGCGTGACGTAGAGGACGAAGGCGAGGGCGATGAACGGGATGATGTACTCTGAGCGCTGCACTCCCGGGCCGAAGCTCGCCTTGAAGAAGGCAGCGGCAACCACTTCGTGGAACACGTAACCGAGGTTGAAGATGACGATGAAGGCGACGACCGCGCCTACGACGAGGCGCTTGTTCATCGCCGTTCTCCGGCCGGGGCCGACCGCAGTCCTACGAGCGCCACCGCGAGGAGGACCACCTCGGCCAGCTCCGGCTTCAGCATCGCCCCCGGCGCACCGTCTAGCAGGTTGGAGAGCAGCCGGCCGAGCAAGGTGCACCCGAAGACGACGAGGCCCGCGGTCAACCCGACCCGTCTCCAGCGCGACGTCGCGGCCGCGAGGGCAAGCAACACCGCTATCGCCAGGCGTGTCCCGCCGACGGCACGAGCATCGTTCAGCGTGTCCGCCGCCGGGGCCGCGGCACCTCCCGCGACCGCACCGGGTGCGAGGAGCCCGACGACACCCGGAAGGGCGATCGCGAGGGCGAGCATGATCAGGGCAGCGACCGCGAGCCGGCCCGCGCTCGGCTTGGACGACGGCGGCGCGAGCGGCATCTTCTCTTCGAGGGGGGTCATCGAGTCCTCCAGGTTGCGAGCGAGGGGTTCCACGCTCCTCCCCGATGGACGCTTGGGCTCACGAAGACCGCCAACTGCCCGAGATTGCTCGATCAGACGCGGGCGCTCTCGTGCGGAGCACCGCCATGCGCGGCAATCCAGCGGAAGAGCAGGTCGTGCAGGGCTCGACTTCGACCCCCGTCGAGATCGGCGTCCTTGACGATGGCCAGGCGGCGTCGCCACCGGTCGTCGGGGCCGCCCATGGAGGGAACGTCCGGCCCACGATGCGGCGGGGGTGTCAGGTCGCGGAGCTCCTTGCATTGGTAGCAAGTACCCGTCTTGTTCACGAGCGCACACAATCCCTCGAACGCGTGCTGCATACGGGCCCGCGCCACCGAGAGGCGATGGCGATAGGCCGACTCATTCATGCCGAGAATGACGGCGGCGTCGCGGTCGGCGACGTCGAAGAGCTCGCTCAGGACGAGCACTACTTCGGTCTCGGCGTCGAGAGTGCGGGCGACGCACGTGAAGCAGAAGGCGATGTGCTCATGCACGTCAAAGGCAAAGCTCGGATCAGCCAGCGTCGCCGTCAGCTCCCCGTGGAGCGAGCTCTCGCCCGCCGAGCAGTCGTCCTTCGCCATGGGTTGTGCCTCGACGAGCCAGCGCCCGCGGGCCCTCAGCATGTCGAGGCACAGGTTGGTGGCGATGTGGAGGAGCCACGTCGAGAACGCCGACTCCCCGCGGAAACACGGCAGCTGGCGGAACGCCCGCAGTAGCGTCTCCTGCTGCACGTCGGCCGCGTCGTCCCGATTTCCGAGCATACGGTACGCGAGAGCGCGCAGCCGGGCGAGGTGCGGTTCGACGAGGCGCTCGAAGGCCCGACTGTCCCCGTGGCGAGCGCCGGCGAGGTCGTCGTTCGCTTCGCCAGGCCCCAGCGCCATGGTCCTATTCGTACGCGCGGGCAGCGGGCTGCGCAACGATGGCGCGGAGGGGCGCCGCCACTTGTCGCGGCCCCCACGCCCGGGCCGTAGACAATCACTCGAGAGCCGAGGAGAGCGATTTCGTCACGGGGGGCCGTTCCCTGAAGCGCTCGCTCTGCCGCTCGACGCTCGCCGGCGCATCGGACCGCGCGACAGACTGTTCGTGCACGTCTCGGACGCAACGTGCACGATGGCGCTCGGCGCACAAACGCTCGACGTCCTCGCCGCGCGGATCCTGTGGCTCGGCATCGACTTCGAACTCATCACGTCCAATGTGCTTCGACGCCATTTGCCAAATGTCGTGGCGCGCTTGGACGTGCGCGCCGCCCAGGCGCTCCATCAACGCCGCCTCAGCCGCCAGTGGCGTTGCCGCTAGCTCCCCATCTTGTTGTTCACTATGACGAGCGCCGAAATCTTGCTGCCGCTGACGGAGAAAGTAGAAGGCCAAGGGGTTCCTCAGGCAGCGGTGGGTTGTGGCCCGCTTTTGCCCCTTGGCGATGAGCTTCTGCTGGGCGAAAACCGACGCTTGGCTCGAGCGGGTTTCGCGTGAGAGGATCTTTCGACGCACCGAGTCGTCGAGGAGTTGCTCTTGACCAACGCGGGCTGCCCCGACAGCAACACGCTCAGCCGGTTGGCCAGCGGAACGCTGGACGCGCCGCGTCGCGCGGCGATCCTGGTGCACCTCGACACGTGCGACTGTTGCCGGCGGCTCGCTGCGTTCGCGACGGACGACAAGGTCGATGGGCCCGGCCCGTGGCTCCGTCCCGGGGACACGTTCGGGGGCTACATCGTCGTCGACCTTGTTGGGGCGGGCGCGATGGGCGTCGTCTACGCGGCACGCGACGAGGAGCTCCAGCGCAACGTTGCGCTCAAGCTCCTCCGGCCTTCAGACGGCGAGGGTCCGGCGGAGGCGTCGGCGCGCGAACGGCTGATGCGCGAGGCCAAGGCGGCGGCGGCGCTGTCCCACCCCAACGTCGTCGTCGTCTACGAGGTGGGCACCGCCCGTGGGCAGGTGTTCGTCGCGATGGAGCTCGTCGAGACGGGCTCGCTCGCCGACTGGCTGGCCGCGGCGCCGCGCACCGAGCGCGAGATCGTGGCCATGTTCCGCGGCGCCGGCGAGGGCCTCGCGGCGGCTCACGAAGCGGGGGTTGTGCACCGCGACTTCAAGCCGGACAACGTGTTGGTTGGTCGCGATGGGCGACCACGCGTGGCGGACTTCGGTGTGGCCCGCCTGAGCAACGAGCCTCCCGTCTCAAGTCAGGCGCCGACGATCGGCGCGCCCTTCGCCGGGACCATGTCGCTCACCGAGACCGGAGCGCTCATAGGCACGCCCGCGTACATGGCTCCTGAGCAGTGGCGCGGGGAAGACGCCGACGCCCGCTCGGACCAGTTCGCGTTTGCCGTCGCGCTTTACCGGGCGCTCTTCGACGAGCCCCCGTTCGAGGTCTCGAAGCTCGCGACGCTGCGTGTGGGAGAGTCGCTGCTGCCCGCGCCGCCGGCCCGGATTTCCGTCGGGGCGCCGCTGCGACAGGTCCTGCTTCGAGCGCTCGACACGGACCCGACCCGGCGATTCCCGGACATGCGTAGGCTGCTCGTCGCGCTCCGCGAGCCGGACGTAGAGCGCCCGCCGGCTCCCGTTAGACGCAGTGTCGCGGCAGTGGCCTTCCTCCTGCTCGCCGCGACCGCGGTTGTAGGCGGTGGCGGCGTGTCTTCCTCCCCGAAGCCGGCCCCGTCCTCGTCGGCGGGGGCCGCCGACCCGCCACCGCCGACGCCGCCTCTCGCGCTACGGATCACGGGAGCACGACGCGTCACATTCGGCGACGGGTGCGACGAGTACCCGTCGTTCACGCCGAGCGGGAAGACGGTCGTGTACGACAACAAGGCAAAGGGGATCGCGGCCCTCTACGCGCTCGACCTGTCCGAGGAGACGCCGCGGGCGCTCACGCGCGGACCGCGCGACTTCGCGCCCCGCGTGTCGCCTGATGGGACGCGCGTCGCGTTCGTCCGCTTCGAAGGCGGGGTCGGCTCGTACGTGGCGCCCCTCGACGGGGCGGCGGCGGCCCGCCGGCTCGCCTCCGGCAACGCGCGTCCGAGTTGGTCGCTCGACAGCGAGCGGGTCTGGTCGGCCAACGGTCCCACGCTCGACGCGTTCGACGCAGACACGGGGGCCGTCCTCCAGTCGCTGAAGGTCGTTGCGGGCACGCCAAAGGCTCTCGAGCTTCCGGACGCTTCGCTCGCGGTGTCGCACAGCCAGAACTCCAGAACCCACGCGGGCGGCCTGGCGATCTATCCGCTCGACGGTCCCATCCGTTGGCTCCTTCACGCCGACCTGGAGGAAGGGTTTGCGGCGACCCCCGACGGCCGACACCTCCTGGCCATTCGCACGCACGGCACGGGCGCGGCGGAGCTGCTCGACATCCCAGTCGACGGCTCCCCCGTCACACCGCTCCTCGAGACCGGGATCGTGGGCGGACACGGGCTCGCCCTGTCGTCCGACGGCCGACGGATCGCCTGGTCGACGTGTCGTCCGGTGCTCGGCTACTCGGCGGTCGACGCCGCGGGAAACCTCGCCCCCGTGCTCTCCGAGGCCGACTCGGACGTCGCCTCCGTCGCGCCCGTGCCGAGAAGCACGGCCTTTGCGGTCGTGTCGATGCGGAGCGGTTCGCCGCGTCCATGGGTGCTCGACGTGGCGGGCAAGGCCGCGGCGCGCGAGCTGCCGACCCTCGCCGGAGACGACGACGCCGCGGAGATCGCCGTTTCGGCGGACGGAGAGCGGTACGTCGTCGCGACATCGCGCGGGCTGATGGTGGGGAACCTGCACGGCGAGGCCGCCGTGCGTGCGGTCACAACGAACGGCGAGGACATGGCGCCTAGCTTCCGTGTCGATGGCGCCCGTGTCGTCTTCACCCGACGCGGCGCGGACGGATCCGTCCAGGTCATGAGCGTACCCATCGGGGGCGGAGAGCCCGAGGCCCTCCTCGGACCGGACACCCAGGACTCCGTCGCGAGCCCAGTGGACGAACGCATCGTCTACCTCGCCCGGTCGGCGGGCGGCGCCATCCCGATGGTCTGGGACGGCAGGACGGGGGAACGCCGGACGCTCTCGAAGGATCTCGCGGCGGGGCCCTACGCGAGCCCGAAATTCTCCCCGGACGGGCGGCGCGTGCTGCTCTTGCGCGCGGGCAAGGCGCTCCTCGACGTCGACGTCCTCACCGGGACGGTCCGCAGGACGATCCGCACCGACGACACCGAGACGCTGGCGACCCCGGCGTACGCAACCTCGGGCGTCTTCGTCCTGCGCATCCAGTGGCGCGGGAACCTCTGGGTCGCGGACGCTTCATACTGATCGATTGGCCCTCGGTCAGCTGCGCAGGAGTCCGCCGAGGCTCGCGTCGAGGGTGCTCCGCACAACGGCGAAGAGGCTCCGGATCTCGGACGGGGTCGCCTTGAGCCGGTCGCCGAGCAGCGCGAGGAGACTCTCGAGTAGGGCCGCCTTCGCATCGACCATCCGCCTCCCTGCGGTTGC
>JBEKGQ010000444.1:0-6195 GCA_050012715.1 Polyangiaceae bacterium | reverse complement strand
GAGCTCTGACGCCGGTCCGCCCACGTGAGGATGGCGGCCAGGTTGAGCACGAAGAAGACCATGATGAAGATCTTCACGAACGCGAGGAGGATCTGTAGGCCCGTCATCGGTTACTCCGCGCTCGCGTTGTCGACGACCACCGCCCCCGTGCCGCCGGGGTGCGCCTCCGCGGGCGGCCCTCCGGCGAGGTGCGCGCGGATGTGCTTCAGCTTCACCCACGACGGCTCGTAGCCGAGCGCGGTCGCCAGGTCGGCCAGCTGCTGCCACGCCGGCTTGCACGCGCCTTGCGGCTCGAGCGCCTTGTCGGCGACCTGGCGCAGGCCCTTGGCGTTCACGTACGTCCCCGAGTGCTCGGCCCACGACGTGGCCGGCAGCACGACCGTCGCGACCTCGTTCATCGGCCCCTGGTGGGCCGCGACGTTGATCACCTTGGCCGACCGGAGCGCCGACACGGGGCCCGGGGCCGAGCCGCCGAGGGCGATGACGTGGGTCACGCGCCGGGCGACGACGTCGTCCACGAGCGCCTGGAAGGGCTTCGCCTCGGGGGCGAGCTCGCGGACGCCGCGCGTGTTCGAGTTCTTGTCGCGGTGGATGAGGATGTCGTCCTCGTAGCCGTCGGCGCGGGCCGAGACGTAGACGTTGGCCGTCCCGATGAGCACCTTCGCCAGCTCGCGCAGCGCCCAGTTGTCCTCGAGCGAGTAGCGCGCGTGGAGCACCACGCCGATCGACCCCTTCGGCGCGCCCACGAAGAGCGACCGCGCCTCGTCGAGCGCCTGCGCGTTCGTGCGCGCGGCCCCGTCGACCGACGCCTCGAGGACGCGCCCGTCGTGCGCCTCCTTGTACGTGAGCATCCCCTCGTCGCACATCCAGTACTTGTTCACCTGCTCGTTGTCGCGCGGGCGGTACCGGTAGGCCTTGTTGTAACGCGGGTCGTAGTCGAGGTGGGTGTTGCAGCCGGTAGCGCAGCCCTGACAGACGCTGTTCGCGGAGCGGAGGAACCAGACGCGGGCCTTGAAGCGGAAGTCCTTCGTCGTGAGCGCGCCGACCGGGCACACGTGCTCGGTCATGAAGGTGTAGTGCCCGTCGAGCTCGCGCCCCGGGGAGACGAAGATCTCGTTCAGGTTGCCGCGCTCGCGCATGTCGAGCACCGGATCCTTCGCCACCTCGGCCATGAAACGGATGCAGCGAGTGCACATGACGCACCGTTCGCCGTCGTAGACGATGGTCTTCCCGAAGACGACGCCCTTGGGCTTGTGCACGGGCTCGTCGTGCATGCGCTTCTGCGTCTTCTGGTACTCGAGCCAGTAGTCCTGCAGGCTGCACTCGCCCGACTGATCGCAGATGGGGCAGTCGACCGGGTGATTGAGGAGCAGGAACTCCTGCACGTCGTGGCGCGCCTTCTGGACGTTCGGGCTCGTGTCGCCGAGCACCTCCATGCCGTCGGCGGGGGCCATGTAGCAGGCCGGCTGCAGCTTGGGCTTCTGCACCGGCTTGTACTCGCCGGTCTTCGCGTCGAGCTCGAGGATGTCGAGCGACAGCGGCTTCTGCCCGGGCTTCGGCAGGATCTCGACGAGGCACATGCGGCAGTTGGCCGGCGCGCTGAGGCCCGGATGCCAGCAGTAGTGCGGGATCGCGATGCCCTCCCGGTCCGCGGCCTTGATGATCGTGTCGCCCGGCTCGAAGGGAACCGTCTTGCCGTCCAGCTTAAACGTACCCATCGGTCTCCTCAGTCAGCACCGCGAGCGTCAACGACAGGCGGGAGCGCATCAGTGATCACACTCGCCGCCGATCATGTTCAGCGAACCGAACGTCGGCACGATGTCGGCCAGCATGCGGCCTTCGATGAGCTTCGCCACGCCGCCGACGATCTGGAAGCACGGCGGGCGGATGCGCACGCGGTAGGGCGTGCCCGACCCGTCGGAGACGAGGTAGTACCCGAGCTCGCCGTTGCCGGCCTCGGTGTACGAGTAGACCTCGCCGGCGGGAACCTGGGCGCCCTCCATGATGAGCTTGAAGTGCTGGATGGTCCCTTCGATCGTCGTGTAGACGTCGGACTTCGGCGGGAGCACGACGCGCGGGTCGTCGCAGTTGACCGGGCCGCTGTCGGCCATGCGATCGATGCACTGCTCGATGATGCGCTTGCTCTGGCGGATCTCGCCGAGGCGCACGAGAAAGCGGTCGAGCGTGTCGCCCCTCGTCCCGACCGGGACCTCGAACTCGACCTCGTCGTACTTCAGGTACGGGTGCGCCTTGCGGATGTCGTACGAGACGCCGGTCGCGCGCAGGCAAGGACCCGTCCAGCCGAGGGCGATCGCGTCGGCGCCGCTGATCGGACCGACGTTCTGGAGCCGGTCGAGGAAGATGCGGTTGTTGAGGAGCATGCGCTCCCCTTCCTCGACGATGCGCAGGATCTCCGGCAGCGCGGCGCGGCACAGGCCCTTGAAGTCCGGCGTCGGCGGCTCGGCCATCCCGCCGATGCGCCCGAACGAGTGCGTCAGGCGCGCGCCCGTCTCCTCCTCGAGGATGTCCCACACCATCTCGCGCGCCTTGATGAACCAGAGGAACGGCGTGAACGCGCCGAGCTCCATCGCCATCGCGCCGTCGCACGTCAGGTGGTCGCTGATGCGCGCCAGCTCGCCGAGCGCCATCCGGTACCACTGGCAGCGGTCCGGCACCGCGATGCCGCAGAGCTTCTCGACCGCGAGCGCGTAGCCGACGTTGTTCAGCATCGGCGACACGTAGTTGAGCCGGTCGACGTACGGGAAGACCTGCGCCCACGTCCCCCGCTCGCACATCTTCTCGAAGCCGCGATGCAGGTAGCCGACCTGGACGTCGACCTTCGCGATCGTCTCCCCCGACAGCTCGAGCACCATGCGCACCGTGCCGTGCATGGCCGGGTGCGACGGGCCCATGTTGAGGTGCATCGGCTCGGCGGGAAGCTCGAGCTCGCCCTCGTCCAGCTCGATGTCCAGCGGCTCCATGTCTCAGTTGTCCTCCGCGCCGGGGTGCGGCGCCTTGCGTCCGAACGGCATGCCCTCGTCGTGGCCGAACGGCTCGAGCTTCTCGAGCGGGACGCCCGCCTCGTCCTCCGTGCGGTACGCCACGAGCGGCTGGGTGCGCTGGGCCGGGTACGTCCGCTGGAGAGGGTGGCCCTCGAACTCCGGGTACATGAGGATCCGGCGCAAGTCGGGGTGCCCGCGGAAGCGCACGCCGCTCATGTCGAACACCTCGCGCTCGAGCCAGTTCATGCCCGGCCAGATCGACACGACGCTATCGAGCTCCGCGCCTTCCATGTCCTCGTCGCCGACGCGCGTCTTGATCCGGACGCGGTGGTGGCGGGCGACGGAGTAGAGGTGCATGACCACCTCCATCCGCGGCAGGCGCTGCGGGAAGTCGACGCCGCAGAGATCGACCGGCAGGTCGAAGTCGAGCGCGGGGTCGGTGCGCAGGTACTTCGCGATCGCCTTCCACTGCGCGGGGTCGACGATCGCCGTGTCGTCGCCGAAGTTCGAGTGCGTCTCGAGGATGGCGGCGCCGAAGCGCTCCTTGAGCTTCTCGAGGACGAACTGGCTCACTTGGGCTCCTCCCGGTGGAGGACCGGCGCGAGCTCGGACGGGTCGTTCGCGGAGCGGCGGAGCTGCACGAGCTTCTGCACGTGCTCGACCGGGTCGATGCGTGGCTTGACGACGCCCGCGCGTCGCTCGCCGCGGGCGATCTTGTCCTGCAGGAGCATCAGGCCGTCGAGCACCGCCTCGGGCCGCGGCGGGCACCCGGGGATGTAGACGTCGACCGGGATGATCTTGTCGATGCCCGGCACCGTCGTGTAGTTGTCGTAGAAGCCGCCCGACGACGCGCACGTGCCGAAGGCAAAGACCCACTTGGGCTCCATCATCTGCTCGTAGATGCGCTTGAGGACGGGGCCCTGGCGCTGGCTGATCGTGCCGACGACCCAGAGCAGATCGCTCTGGCGCGGCGAGAAGCGGGGGGCCTCCGCGCCGAACCGGGCCAGGTCGAAGCGCGGGCCGTTGAGGGCCATGAACTCCATGCCGCAGCACGCGGTGATGAACGGGTACGCGAAGAGCGAGTACTTGCGGGCCCAGCCGAGAAGGTCGTCGATCCGCGTCGTCGCGAAGCCTTGCTCGCTCCCCTGCAGCGTGATCGACCGGTTGCCCGGGCTCATGTTTCCCATTCGAGCGCTCCTTTCTTCCACACGTAGATGAGCGCGACGACGATGACTGCGATGAAGCTGAGCATCTCCGCGAGGCCGACCCACCCGAGGTCGCGGAAGTGAATGGCCCACGGGTAGACGAACACCGACTCGATGTCGAAGACGACGAAGAAGATGGCGGTGAGGTAAAACTTCACCGACAGCTTGAGATGCCGCCCGCCGGAGCTCTCGCTCCCGCATTCGAACGGGGCGTTCTTCTCGGCGTTCGGCTTCTTGTGGCGGCCGAGGAAGGTGGCGACGCTCCAGAAGACGAGGCCAAGGGTACCGGCCGTCGCCAGGAGCAGGAACATCGGCGCGTAGGTGGCGAACATTGCGTCCCCTTGGGCGGGAAAACCCAGGCGTTTTCTAGTGCCTGGGTGAAATGGTGTCAACGACTCGACACCGCCGGCGGCGGGCGCCGGCGCGATTGCTACCGGGCGCTAGGGGACGGCCTTCCCCTCGACGAGCTTGGCCTTCCACCCCGTCAACGCCACGCCGAGTGTCGACTCCACCTGGCGGAGCTCGTCGGCCAGCTCGCGCTCGCTGACACCGGCCTCGAGCGCGTCACGGAGGCACGCGTAGGCCGCGACCCACTTGCGGCGCCGCAGGAAGGAGCGGGCGAGCGGCGGCATGACATCGGCCGGCGCGCCACCGAAGGCCAGCGCCCGGCGAAGCGGCCCGATGGCCTCGCCCGGGCGGTCGTTCTGGAGGAGCGCCTCGCCGAGGCGCCGGAAGAGATCCGCGGCGGCGACCCCCTCCTGCGCGTACTGGATGCCGATGCGGAAGACCTCTTCCGCCTGCTCGACCTCGCCGAGGTGCACACATGCGCTCCCCAGGAGCCCGAGGCCCTTGGCGATCAGCGCGCGCGCGTCCGGCGTGAGGAGCTGCCCCTCCGGCGTGCGCAGGAAGATCGCGAGCGGCGCCGGCCAGCTCCCGAGGAGCTGGACGACCTTGGTCCACTCCTTGCGCAGCGCCGCGGCCTCGGCCTCGGTGACCTTGGAGAGATCGATCGCGCTCCGCGAGCCGCTGGCGACGCGCTCGAGCTCTTCGCGGACGAGGGCGCGCACGCGGAACCGGAACGCGTCGAGATCATGCGTCTCCTCGACCCCGTCGTGCAAGACGACGAGCTGGGCGCCGTCGTCGTCGAGCTGGAGGTTCCGCAGCGAGTACCCGTAGAGCGGCGCCAGGAGCAGGTAGCGCACGCCGATGTAGAGCTGGATGACCTCGATTTCCGTCTCGCGGACCGGCTCCGGGGCCGGTTTGTCGTCCTCGACGAGGAGCGCCCCCACGAGGCGCCGGCGGAAGTCGGCCAGGGTCAGGCGCTGCGGCTCCAGGCCGTCCTCCGCCTCGCCGAGGCCCACGACGAAGTCGACCAGCGAGAGGTCCGGGTTGCGCCGGTCGACGGTGAGCGCGGTGATGCGCGCCCCGACGATGATCGAGAACGCGAAGAAGCGCTCGCCGATGATCTCGCACAGCGCCTGGAAGGAGCCGATGCCCTCGCCGATGCGCTCGAACCACCCGTCGGTACGGACGGCGTCGAGGTCGAACTCGCGCTGCTTGGCTTCGCTCATCCCGGCGGTCGGACCACCTTACCAGAAGCGCCCTTCTTTCGCGGCGCCCAGTGGATGCACACGGGCTTGACCCCGCAGCCCTCGCAGCGCCGCTCGTCGCGCCGCGACGGGCAGCGCTGGAGCATTCCCATGTGGCACAAGGGAAAGTCGTACGACACCGGGTCCGCGGCGTCGAAGCGGGCGAGCGCCGCGGTGATCTCCTCGGTCGTGCGCCAGGAGAGGTCGCGCCGGCGGGTGAAACCCAGGTTTCGCGCCAGGCGGTGGATGTGCACGTCGACCGGAACGAGGAGGCGCGCGGGATCGACGTCCCACAGGCCGAGATCGACGCCGTCGGCGGGGCGGACCATCCAGCGGAGGAAGAGCATGAGGCGCTTGCTACCGCTCGGGCCCATGGGGTCGGGCAGGAGGTGCGCCGGC
>JBEKGQ010000443.1:0-6199 GCA_050012715.1 Polyangiaceae bacterium | reverse complement strand
ATCACCGCCATCGCGGCCCGGTGCCAGAAGCCGCTCGCCGGACCGAGAGGGATCCGCGGGAGACGCAGGGCCTGGACGCGGGGCCCGAGGACCGCGAGGAGCGCGGGCAGGAAGGTCAGGGCGAAGACGACGGAGAGCGCGACGACGATGGCTCCCCCGACGCCCATCGCCGCCAGGTAGGAGCCATGGAAGAAGAGCAGCCCGGACAGCCCCGTCATCAGCGCCAGACCCGAGAAGCAAACCACGGGCCCGGTTGCCTCGAGGGCGCGCGCGAGGGCCTGCGGCGGCGGGAGGCCGGCCTCCGTCTCCTCGCGGTACCGGCTCACGATGAAGAGCGAGTAGTCGATCGCGACGCCCAGGCCGATGAGGGAGCACACGTTGATCGTGTATTCGGCCACGTCGAACGCGCGCGACAGCGCGGTCACGATCGCGATGCCGCCCACGACCGCCAGCCCGCCCACGCCCACCGGAAGAGCGGCCGCGACGACGGTGCGGAAGACGAGGAGCAAGACCAGCAGGGCGAGGGGCAGCGAGATGATCTCGGCCCGAACGAGGTCGTGGCGGAGCACCTGCCCCAGGTCGTCGAGGAAGGCCAGGCGGCCGGTGCATGCGATGGTGAGGACCGGCGACTGGAGCTCCCGGCGCACGTCGGGAAAGGCCGAGAGGGCCTCCTTGAAGTCGCCGGCCAGCGTCACGAGCGCCACGGCGCCGTGCGCGCGGGCGCTGGTGAGCGCCGGGACGAGGGCGGTGGGCGCGTTGTCGGGCCGAACGACGGAGACGACGCGCGGATCGCGCTCCAGCGGCGCGAGCGACGCCCGGAGCGCGTCGCGGAACGGCGCCGACCAGGGCTCGAGGGTGTCGCTCTGGAAGACCACGAGGACGGTGGTGTCCGTCGGGTGGCCGAGGACGCGCGCGATGAGCGTCTCGGCGCGCTCGGACTCCGTGTCGTCGAACGTGCCGCCGGTCAGTCGGCCGCCCCGGACGATGAGCGCGACGGCGGCGACGAGAAACAGCCCCGAGACGGCGAGCGTGGCCCAGCGGTGCCGGTGAACGAAGGAGCCGAGAGCAGCAAAGACGGTCAACGAGTCAGTTCCAGACCGGAGGATCGCGCAGGGCGGGCTTGCGGGCGCGAGGAGGTTCGACCGGCGCGGGCCTCTTCGTCAGCAAGGCGGGGGCCGCCAAGACGACCCGTTCGCGCACGTGGGCGAAGAACGCCCAGCCGATGAGAGCCAGGCCCATCCAGGAGCGCACGCACAACGCCGCTCGCATCAGTCCCCCCGGTGCGTCTCGGTCTTTCGGGTCGCGTGATGACCCCATCCATACGATGAATACATCACCACGGGTGGATCGATGCCATTGAAGTCCCGTGCGTTGCGCCGCGCCGACATCGAAGATCTGACGTGCTCATGCGAGAGAGCAGGCCCGGGCGGCCTCAGCCGAACCGGGCGGGGAGCATGCTCGCGAACGGGCTGACTCGCGCTGACGGCCTTGTCCCGCCGCGCGTTCCGTGCGATCTCCGAGCGCTTCGATGTACCGCGAGCTCGCCACCCTCGATCCCCAGGACCAACCGCCGGCTCGGCTGGTCGTGGCGCTCCGCGGTCAGGAGCGGCGGTCGAGCGCGGTCATCCTGTTCCAGCTCTTCACGTTGCCGGTGATGGCGGCGGCCATCCTCTCGGTCACCGTGACGCCCACGGCGGGGCTGCTCGGCCTGGTCGCCACCGGCGCCTTCTTCGTCTGGAGGTGGCGGCGGCGCGGCGACCTCGACACGCTGGTGATGTCCATCGAGTCGGGCGAGCTGGTCGTGACGCGCGGGCGGCGTTCCCTCGCGCGCCTCCGACTGCGCGACGTCGAGGACGTGGCGCTGGACACGAAGTCGATACGCCCGGTGCAGGAAGGCGGGAGCGCCATCCCCGCCGTGCGCTTCATCGACTCGAAGGTCGGCCCGGAGATCGACGTCGCGCGCATCGTGCTCGTCGGAGAGGGGCAGACGGTGCGCCTCCACGAGGACCACATCGCGCACATGACGGCGACGGAGTGGGTCGGGAAGATACGCGTGTTCCTCCGGAAGAACGGGTGGGTGCCGCTCGACGAAGCCGGGGCGAAGAGCGGGGAATGAGGCGGCGGGGACGTCCTCGACGGCACGGAGCGATGCCGGCTGGCTCGCGTCGCGCTCCGCCTGCTGGTACGACGTTTCGCCATGAACGGTCGTCGTGCCGCCATGGGGCTCGTCTTCGGTCTGCCGGCAACGCTGGCCGTCGCGGCCACCGCCGCCTCGGGTTGCGATAGCAGCAAGACGCAGCTCGCCGGCCTCGCCGAGGGGTGCTCGCTCAACAGCGACTGCACGTCCCCGCTCGTCTGCGTGTTCTCGCTCTGCCACAACCAGTGCATCGAGACGCGCGATTGCCCACCCGGCGAGCGCTGCGTCTCGGTCGGCGTCGACAGCAACATCTGCGAGCTCCCCGGGGAAGCCTCGTGCACGAACGGCGCGACGTGCCCCAGCGGCCTCGTCTGCGCGGCGGACAACCAGTGCCGCAACGGATGCAGCGCGGCGCAGGCCTGTCCCGTGGAAGGGCAGTCGTGCGTGGCCGGGGCTTGCTACGATCCGGCCCAGGGCGACGCCAGTTTCCCCGAGACGGGGAACGACGGCTCCCCCCCCGCCGACGGCACGAGCCCCGCCGACGGCGGCTCGTCGGAGGGGGCGCCGGACGCCCCGTTCATGCCGAACCCGGACGCCGGAGTGCTCGGCTTCACGCCGTCGAACTTCGACCCCGCGGGCGTGGACGCCGGGGACGCCGGGGCGAACTGGGCGGGCGCCCAGGACGCGGACATCACGACGGCGTGCACGGACTGTCTGCCGGTGACGGCGGTGACCATCGCGATGAATGGGGGCGTCTTCGCCGACGTCTACGTGCTCAAGAGCCTCATCATCGAGCAGACGGCGGCCCTCCGGCTCACCGGGCCGAACCCGATCATCCTCGCCGTCCTCACCACCGTTCAGATCCAGGGCCAGCTCCTCGTCAACGGATCCGCCTCCACCGCCGGACCGGGCGGTTTCGCGTCGGGCCCGAATCCCGGCCCGGGTGCCGGTCAGCCCGCTCTCGGCGCCGCGGATCCCAACGCCAGCGCCGGTGGCGCCTCGTTCTGTGGCCTCGGAGGCACCGGGGGGGCGCCGTCGGGCAACGTGGCGATGGCGGGAATGACGTACGGCAACGCCACCATCACGCCGCTCGTCGGCGGGTCTGCCGGCGGGGCCGGCGACTCTCAGTCCGCCGGCGGCGGGGCGATCCAGATCGTCGCGGGTCAGAGCATCACCCTCACTGCCTACGCCGCCATCAACGCCGGCGGCGGGGGAGGGGTCAACATCGACGACTACGCCGGGGGTGGGAGCGGCGGGGCGATCCTCCTCGAGGCGCCGACGGTGACGATCGACGGGAACCTCGGCGCCAACGGTGGTGGAGGCATGTCCGGCTTCGCGAGCGGGGCCGACGCGACCGCCAACGCGACGGCCGCCGCGGGCGGGTCCCCCTACGGCGGAGCCGGCAGCGCGGGGACCACGATCAACGGCGCCAACGGCACGGCGAGCACGGGAGCCAACGCCGTCGGGGGCGGGGGTGGCGGCGCGGGGCGCATCCGGATCAACACGGCGAACGGGAGCGCGACCATCACGGGCATCGTGAGCCCGGCCCTGTCGACCGCGTGCGCGACGCAGGGCACACTCAACTGAGGATCGGAACCGCCGTCCGGGCGTCGAGTCGCGCGGCCCAGCGCGACGCCCGATATCGTGCATGAGTTTTCTTGTCAGGCGGCGAGCCCGGCGCGGACGACGACCTCATCCCTCGGCGCCTGAGGAGCCGGAACCAGGGCGGGCCCTCACCGTCGCAGCGGCGGCGTCTCGTTCAGGAGGAGCCAGAAGAGCCCGAGCGTCTTGACCGCCTCGGTGAACTGCGCGAAGTCGACCGGCTTCCGCACGTAGCTGTTCACCCCCAGCGAGTAGCTGTTGATGAGATCTTCGTCCTCCTTCGACGAGGTGAGCACGACCACGGCGAGGAACTTCGTCCGCTCGTCGGCGCGGATCCCCTTCAACACGTCGAGGCCTCCGACGCGGGGCAGGTTGAGATCGAGCAGGACGAGCTGGGGCATGACGCTCAGATCCCGCCCCACGTGGGCTCCGGTCCCGAAGAGGTAGTCGAGCGCCTCGACCCCGTCGTGCGCCACCACCACGTCGTTGACGATGCGGTTCTTCTTGAGCGCCCGGATGGTGAGAAGCTCGTCGTCCCGGTTGTCTTCGACGAGAAGGATCGGACTGGTGTTGTTCATGGGGTCGGCTCCGGTTCGTGGTTCGTCAGCGTGAAGTAAAACGTGGCCCCTTCGCCGACCTTGCCTTCGGCCCAGACGCGGCCGCCGTGGCGGTCGATGATGCGCTGGACGGTCGCCAGGCCGATGCCGGTGCCCGCGAATTCGCTCTGGGAATGCAACCGCTGGAAGGGGGCAAAAAGCTTGTTGGCGTACGCCATGTCGAAGCCCGCCCCGTTGTCGCGCACGTAGTAGACGGGGGTCCCGTTGCGCTTCTCCACGCCGAAGGCGATGCGGCCGCCCGAGCGCGCGCCGCTGAACTTCCAGGCGTTCCCGATGAGGTTCTCGAGCACCGCGCGCAGCAGGGGACCGTCCGCGTCGGCCGTCACGTCCGCCTGGTTGACGAACTCGACGACGCGCTCCGGCTGGCTCGCGCGCAGCTGCTTCACGACCGCGTCCGCGAGTCGGCTGATGTTCACCGGCTCGCGGCGGAGCTCGGCCCGGGTCACGCGCGCCAGCGAGAGGAGCGCGTCAATCAGCTCGCCCATGCGCTCCGTGGCCGCCACGATGCGGCCGAGGTACTCGTGGGCCTGACCGTCGAGCGCCTCGCCGTAGTCCTCTTCGAGCGCGCGGCTGTACCCGTTGATGCCGCGCAGGGGCGCCCGCAGGTCGTGCGCGACCGAGTAGCTGAACGCCTCGAGCCCTTGATTGGCCGTCTTCAGCGCCATCTCGGTTCGCTTGAGATCGGTGATGGTGCGATCCAGATTGGCGGCCATCGCGTTGGCGTCCCGGGCCAGATCGCCGATCTCGTCGTGGCTGACGACGGGGATGCGCTCGCCGAAGTCCCCACGGCCGAAGCGCCCGAATCCCTTCGTCAGCGCGGACACGGACCGTACGAGCCCCCGGCTCAGCCCGAGCGACAGCAAGAGAACGGAGCCGAGGCACGCGACGCTCGCCCAGATCTGGTAGCGACGCGCGGTGGCCTCGGCTTCGAGCGCGGTCTGGAAGGCCGCCGCCATCTGGCCACGGTCGAGGGCGGCCGTCTTCTTGACGAGCGTAGCGACGCGCGCCTGGCTCGTCTGCATCGCGGTGATCGCGTCGAGGACGGCCTCGCCGGTCTCGCCCGCGATGAGCCGGCGGGAGACGTCGTAGGCGAGCGCCCAGTACGCGTCGAGGCCGCGCATCAGCTCGGCGGCGTCCGAGGGGTCCGTGGCGTCCTTCGCCGTCGCCAGCTTCTCGAGGAAGGCCGCCTTCAGCTCCCGGGTCGCGTCGAGGGCGTCCGTGTCGTGGGCCGCGACCGCGTCTTGAAAGCCGCGCGCCAGGCGTTCGAGCTGTCCCTCGAGCTGAGGTTCCAGCTCGACCTTCGGAACGTACCGCTGCTGGATGAACGCGAGCTGGCGCTCCACGCGCGCGGCGACGACGGAGCTCGCCACGATGATCAGCGCGAACGCGGCCGCTGCGATCCCGACGAGGCCGAGCAGCTTGCGTCGAAAGGTCATCCGCATGGGCCGAGCTACCTGACGGCGACGACCCGGCAGCCGTCGACGTTCGCGGTCCCGGAGACGTACCCGATCCCTCCCTCGTGCTTGAGAACGAACTGTACGACCTCGTCGTCCCGCTGAAACTCGGGGGGCGGCACGTCACGGCCCGAGAAGATCCGCTGCTGCCAGTAGCCCTTGACCGCCTCGACGGACCGATTGAGGACCTCGCGCGTGAAGGCTCGCCGGGTCGGAGAGTCCGGCGCGAGATCGGCCGGTCGGATCACGTCGTCGTTGGGCCACGCGGTGATCTTCTTGAGGAACGCGTCCTCCAGGAACTTGCGGTCGACGCTGGTGGTCGCGTTCCGGGGGTGAACGATGATCAGATAGGGCGGAGGCGGGGGCTGTCCGAGGACGGTCGCCGCCAG
>JBEKGQ010000442.1:0-6199 GCA_050012715.1 Polyangiaceae bacterium | reverse complement strand
GGCGACCGCGATCGCGGCGCCCGGCTGCGCGTCCCGGTGGGACGCGTCGAGCGTGCCGCTGCAGGGGAGCGCGTCGTCGTGGCGGTACGACGTCGTCGACGACGCGAAGGCCGGGGAGCTGCGCGTCGAGGCCTGGCTGCCCCCGGGCTCGCTGGCGGACCTCGGCGTGCGCCACGGGGGCGAGCGCTTCCTCGTCGACGCGGAGGTGGAGGACGACGGCGCGTGGCACGCGGTGCGGGTGCGGCGCGGCGTCCTCCACGTGCCCGCGTGCGCGACCGGCTGTCACCTGCGCTACCGGTTCGAGCTGCGCCGCGCCGCGGAGGCGCTGCACGACGTCGACACGGCGAAGGCCTGGGGCGACGTCGTGGAGTCCCCGCCGTCGATGTGGCTCGTGCACCCGACGCTCGCGCCGATCGGCGCCCGCTACCGGTTCCGCGTGCGCACGCCGCCCGGGGCGAGCTTCGTGACCGGGGTCTTCCTCGCCGACGAGGGGAGCCCGGGCACCTACGAGGCGGACGCGACCAACATCGGCGCCTCGCCGTACGCCGTCTTCGGGCCGGTGCGGCTCCGCTCGGTGGAGGCGGTCCCGGGGGCGACGGTCGACGTCGCGATCACCCCCGGCGACTACGCGGCGAGCGACGACGCGATGGTGGCCTGGGTCGCGCGGAGCGCCCGCACGATGGCGCGGTTCCTCGGGTGCTTCCCGCTCGACCGCGTGATGGTGCTCGTCGTGCCGGCGCCCGGGGACGAGGTGCGCCACGGCGAGACGATGGGCGACGGCGGCGCGAGCATCGTCGTGGCCCTCGGCGAGGAGGCCGGCGAGACGACGCTCGGCAACGACTGGGTCCTGCCGCACGAGATGGCGCACCTCGCGGTCCCCTCCGTGTCGCGCCCGCACCACTGGATCGAGGAGGGCCTCGCCGTCTACATGCAGCCGATCGCCCGCGCGCGCGCGGGGGAGCTGACCCCGCTGCAGGTGTGGCGCGAGCTCGCCCTCGGGATGCCCAAGGGGGCCCCGGTGCGCGGCGACCGCGGCCTCGACGACGCGACCGACTGGGCGCGGACGTACTGGGGCGGCGCGACGTTCTGCCTGCTGGCCGACCTGGAGATGCGCCGGCGCACGCACAACCGCGTCGGCCTCGAGGACGCGATGCGCGGCGTGCTCGCGGCCGGCGGGAGCGTCGGGCACATGTGGACCTTCGCGCGCCTGCTCGACGCCGCCGACGGGGCCGTCGGGTCCCCGGTCATGGCCGAGATGCACGACGAGATGCGGCGCGGCGTCTGGAGCGTCGATCTGCCGCAGGTCTTCCGCGACCTCGGCGTCGTCGTCCACGGCAACGACGTGCGCCTCACGGACGACGCGCCGCTCGCCGCCGTGCGGCGCGCCATCACCGAGCCGCTCCACGCCGACGCCCCCGAGCCGACCGCGTGCCGCTGGGCCTCGCCCGGGACGATGGCGCAGCGCTGACGCCCGCCGTGGTAGGTTGCCGCCATGATCGGCCGCCTCACCGGCAAGGTCGTGGCGCAGGAGTCGGACGGCCGGATCGTCGTCGACGTGAACGGCGTGGGCTACGAGGTGGCGGTCCCCCTCGGCACCCTGGGGCGCACGCGGCCCGACGCCGACGGGAAGGTGACGCTCTGGATCCACACCCACGTCCGCGAGGACGCGCTGTCGCTCTTCGGCTTCTCGGACGAGATGGAGCGCATCGGGTTCCTGGCCCTCCTCGGCGTGTCGAACGTGGGCCCGAAGATCGCCATCGCCGTCCTCGGGGCGCTGCCGGCGGCGGAGCTCGCGCGCGCCGTCGCGCGGCAGGACCTGACCGCCCTGAAGGGCATCACCGGCGTCGGGAAGAAGATCGCCGAGCGCCTCCTCCTCGAGCTCCGCGACAAGCTGCCGCTGGTGCTCGCCGGCGCGCCGGGGGCTCCCCCCATCCCGGCGGCCCCGGCGAGGCGCGGGAGCGAGGGCGAGGAGCGCCTCCGCAGCGCGCTGACCGGCATGGGCTTCAAGCTGGCCGAGGCGGACCGGGCCATTGCGAGCCTGGGCCCCCGGACCGACACCGCCCCGGTCGAAGAGCTGATTCGAGAGGCCCTCGCGCTGCTGAGCCGTTGATACTAGTGTCGCCGTCCCCATGCAGGACGTCATCGCCTACGTCGACGCCAACCGCGGCCGGTTCGTCGACGACCTCATCGAGTGGGTACGCATCCCGTCGATCTCCAGCGACCCGAAGCACACGCCCGACGTGGCGCGCAACGCCGAGCACCTGGCGAGCGCCCTGCGCGCGCTCGGCGCCGGGCGGGTCGAGGTGTGGCCCACCGCCGGTCACCCCGCGGTCTTCGCGGAGTGGATGGGCGCCCCCGGGAAGCCCACGCTGCTCGTCTACGGGCACCACGACGTGCAGCCCGTCGATCCGCTGAACGAGTGGGTCACGCCGCCGTTCGAGCCGAGCATGCGCGGCGGCCGCCTGTGGGGCCGGGGCACGGTCGACGACAAGGGGCAGGTGCTCATCCACGCCAAGGCGATCGAGGCCTTCGTGAAGACGGTCGGCCGCCTGCCGATCAACCTGCGCATGATCGTCGAGGGCGAAGAGGAGGTGGGCAGCGTGAACCTCGACGCGCTGCTCCGCGACCACGCCGCCGATCTCGCCTCCGACTTCGTGTGCGTCAGCGACACCGCCATGTTCGGCCGCGGCATCCCGTCGCTGTGCGTCGGCCTCCGCGGGCTCGCGTACGTCGAGGTGTTCGTGGACGGCCCCGCGCTCGACCTCCACTCCGGCTCCTTCGGCGGCGGCGTCACCAACCCGGTCAACGCGCTCGCCCGCATGATCGCCACGCTGCACGACGCCGACGGGCGCATCACCGTCGAGGGCTTCTACGAGCACGTGCTCCCGCTGAAGGACGCCGAGCGCCGCGAGATCGCGAGCCTCCCGTTCGACGAGAAGGAGTGGCTGCGCTCGACCGGCGCCCCCGCGGTCTTCGGCGAGAAGGGCTACTCCACGCTCGAGCGCATCTGGGCCCGGCCGACGCTCGACGTGTGCGGCATCTCCGGCGGCTTCCAGGGCGAGGGCGCGAAGACGATCATCCCGGCGCGCGCGAGCGCCAAGGTGAGCTGCCGCCTCGTGCCCGACCAGGAGCCGGACGACATCGTGGCGAAGCTCACCGCCCACTTCCAGCGCGTGGCGCCGCCCGGGGTGCGCGTCCGCGTCGAGAACCTGCACGGCGGGCGCCCCTACCTCGCCCCGACCGACCACCCGGTCTACGAGATCGCGAAGCGGGCCTTCACCAAGGCGTTCGGCAAGCCCACCGTCTTCATGCGGGAGGGCGGCAGCATCCCGTTCGTCCGCACCATCGCCGACGCGACCGGCAAGCCTTGCCTCCTCATGGGCTTCGGCCAGCCGGACGAGAACGCCCACGCCCCGAACGAGTGGATCGACCTCGAGAACTACCACCTGGGCATCAAGAGCGCGGCCTACCTCTACGATGAGATCGCCGGAATGGCCTGAAGCTCGGCCGAGCATGGCCCCTCCCGGGGCTGGCCGGCGAGGCCGATCCGCGGTAGCTCTCCGGCCGACATGGCCAAGAAGACCAAAGCCTCCAAGCGCGAGAAGACCCGCGAGCGGCGCGAGCGACGCTTCGAGCCGCAGGGGAGCACGAGCGCGCGCGTCGTCTACCCGGTGGGCGCCCTCGGGGCGCTCGCGATGGGCGCGGGCGCGTGGGAGCAGTTCGGGCCGCTCGTGCACGAGGGCGGCCCCGAGCCGCTGAAGTTCGCCCCGTACATCCTGGCCGCGGGCGCGCTGCTCGTCGGCGGCGCCATCTGGATCGGTACGAGCGGCGAGCCGGCGCTGCGGGTGGGGGACGCGGGGCTGGCGGTCGAGAAGGGCGGCGTTCGCCGCATGCCCTGGTACGCCATCGAGCGCATCGAGTGGCGCGACGAGACGGTGCGCGTGACGGGGAAGGACGACGCGGGGGCCGCGCTGACCATCGCCGCGAAGCTGAAGAGCCACCCCCAGGCGGCGGCGTGGATCGTCAAGGAGGCGCGCGAGCGCGTCCCGACGGTCGTCGACGTGCCGGAGGACGCGTCGCTGCCGGATCCGCGCGTGTCGGCCGGCGAGTCGCTGCCGCTCGAGCCGCCCCAGGTCGTCGGCAAGCACTGCGCGGCAAGCGGGAAGGTCATCGCCTTCGAGCCGGACGCGCGCGTCTGCCCGAAGTGCGAGCGCGTGTACTTCAAGACGAGCGTGCCCGCGCAGTGCGAGTGCGGCGCGTCGCTGGTCGAGCTGCAGGCGCAGGCGAAGACGGGCTGAGCCCCGCGGGAGGGACTCGTGACGACGACGATCCGCACGGTGTGCGTCCTCGGGACGGGGACGATGGGGCAGGGGATCGCCCAGGTGACGGCGGCGGCGGGCCTGGTGACGCGGCTCTACGACGCCGAGCCGGGCCGCGCCGAGCAGGCGGTGGCGCGGGTGACGGCGCAGCTCGACAGGCTCGTTGAGAAGGGCAAGCGCACCGCGGCCGAGCGCGAGCTGACGCTGGCCTCGCTGCGCGTGGCGACGGAGCTGCGCGGCGCGTGCGAGGACGTGGACCTCGCGGTGGAGGCGGCGCCGGAGACCATGGAGCTGAAGGTGAAGCTGCTCGGCGAGGTGGTGCTCCTCTCGCCGCCGCACGCGCTCATGGGGTCGAACACGTCGTCCCTGTCGCTGACGGAGCTCGGCGCGCGCATCGGCGCCCCGGAGCGGACGGTGGGGCTCCACTTCTTCAACCCGCCGCCGGTGATGGAGCTGCTCGAGGTGGTCCGCGGGATCGCGACGAGCGACGCGACGGTGGACGCCGCGACGGCGTTCGCGGCCCACATCGGGAAGACGGCGATCGTCGTGCGCGACGTGCCCGGCTTCGCGTCGAGCCGCCTCGGGGTGATCCTCGGGGCGGAGGCGATCCGCATGCTGGAGAGCGGCGTCGCCAGCGCGGCGGACATCGACCGCGCGATGGAGCTCGGCTACCGCCACCCCATGGGCCCCCTGAAGCTGACGGACCTCGTCGGTCTCGACGTGCGCCTGGCCATCCTCGACCACCTCCATCGCGAGGTCGGCGAGCAGTTCCGGGCTCCGCCGCTGCTCCGGCAGATGGTCCGCGCCGGCAAGCTCGGAAAGAAGAGCGGCGAGGGCTTCTACGTGTGGAAGGACGGCGTCGCGCAGCCGGCGGACCTGAGAGAGAGATCCAAAGGAGGGTAGGAGGGAAGGAGGGGTTGGTGATCGGAGCCCTCTTCCAACTCTCTCTCCTTCCTTCTCCTCGCCTCCTTCCCTCCTGTCTCTCTTCTCTGCGGGCGGACGGGTAGACTCCAGCCATGACCGCCCTGCGCGAAGCCTTCCTCGTCGACGCCGTACGCACGCCCATCGCCCGCTTCAAGGGTGGCCTCGCCTCGGTCCGCACCGACGACCTCGCCGCCCACGTCGTCAGCGCGCTGCTCGAGCGGCACCCGTCGGCGCGCGGGCGCATCGACCAGGTGGTCTTCGGCGCGACGAACCAGGCCGGCGAGGACAACCGCGACGTGGCGCGCATGGCGGCGCTCATCGCGGGGCTGCCCTTCGAGGTGCCGGCGGTGACGGTGAACCGCCTGTGCGGCTCGGGGCTCGAAGCGGTGTGCGACGCGGTCCGGCGCGTCGCGACCGGCGACGCCGACGTGGTCATCGCCGGCGGCGTCGAGAGCATGACGCGGGCGCCGTTCGTCTTCGGCAAGACGGACGAGGCCTTCTCGCGCACGCCGCCGAAGGTGTTCGACACGACCCTCGGGTGGCGCTTCGAGAACCCGCGCCTCGCCGCGCGCTTCCCGCTTCTCTCGATGGGCGAGACGGCGGAAGAAGTGGCCACGAAGTGGAGCGTGTCGCGCGAGGACCAGGACGCGTTCGCCCTCGCGTCGCAGAAGAAGGCCGCCACGGCCATCGCCGCGGGCGCGTTCGACCGCGAGATCGCGCCGGTGCCGATCCCGCAGAAGAAGGGCGACCCGGTGCCGTTCGCGAAGGACGAGTCCCCCCGCGGCGACGTGACCCTCGAGGGCCTCGCGAAGCTCGCGCCCGCGTTCCGCAAGGGCGGGTCGGTGACCGCCGGCAACAGCTCGCCGCTGAACGACGGCGCGGCGGCGGTGCTCGTCGTGAGCGGCGACGTCGTGAAGGCCGAGAAGCTGACGCCGCTCGCGCGCGTCGTGGCCCAC
>JBEKGQ010000441.1:0-6248 GCA_050012715.1 Polyangiaceae bacterium | reverse complement strand
CCGAGCTCGGCATAGACGTCGTCCCCCCAGCAATAGACGCTGCCGCCCACGAGGGCGCACGCGAAGCTCGACTGCCCCGAGGCGACCGCGGAGGCCGGGCCGGGGAGGTTCGTGACGAGCGTGGGCTGTGGGTTGCAGGCGACGCCGACGCCCCCGGGGCTGCACGTCGAGTCGGTGCTCGGGCCGTGACCCAGTCCGCCCGACGGGTTCGCGCCCCAGCACCACACCCCGCCGTCGGCATCCACCGCGCACGTCTGGGCTCCGCCCGCGCTCACCTGCACCACGTTGGGCAGGCCGGGGATCTGCGTCGGGGTCGGTCGACAGGGACCCAGCGGGCAGGTCGAGGCGTCGGCGGGACCGAGGATCTGCGCCTGGTCGTCGGCGCCCCAGCACCAGACGTCCCCCGCCTGCAGCAGCGCGCACGCGTGCTCGTTGCCGGCCGTGAGCTGGGTGACGGCCCCACCGCCGCAGGTTGCCCGATAACAGGTCGAGCCGGTGCACGTCATGCCGCACGTGCCGCAGTTCTGGTTGTCCGTCTGCAGGTCGACGCACGCGTCGTTGCACGACGTCTCGCACCCGAGACCGGCGTCGTGGATGGCGTCCCCGCTCGCGTCGACGGCCGTGCTCGAGTCACCGGGGCCGGCGTCGTGGCCCCCGCTCCCGTCCGTCGTCACGTCCGGAGTCGAGCCCTCCGGCACGACGCCCCCCTCGGCCGGGTACGCCTCGTGGTCCTCCAGGCCGATGAGCAGCCCGCATGCCGCCGTCCCGGCCAGCGCGCCCATCGCCGCGAGCCCGACGAGGGCGGTCCTCGCTCGGCGCCTCACCAGGTCACCTCCGCGGCCGCACCCCCGCCACGCGCGAGCATGACGGGCGACACGCTGAGCTGCGCCGACTGCGACGCCGGGGTCGCGATGACGAAGTAGGCCCCCGCCGCCAGCGCGACGGCGCCCACCGCGAATGCGATGGTCGACACGGTCGCGTCCGTGTGCGCGTCGCTCTCGAGCGAGAGCCCCTGCGAGTCGCAGAGCTTTCCGGTGCAGTGGGCGTTCCCGCTGTTCTTGTTCGAGATCGCGGTCACGCCGAAGTAGGAGCCGACGCCGACCCCCACGACTCCGACGCCCCCGAGGACGAACCCGAGCGTGCGCATGGGGGAGCTCGGCGCGGGTGGCGGAGGGGGAGGAGGAGGTGGCGGTGGGGGAGGCGGTGGGGGCGCCGCGACGACGGGGTCGAGCGCCGCGACCGGCACCGTCTGTACACCAGGAGCGGAGACGGTGAGGTCGACGGTGCGCGGCAGCTTGCCTTGTGCGGAGAACACCAGCACGTGCGTCCCCGGATCGAGCGCGACCCGCACCGACCACGCGGATGGCTCGAGCGGGGCTCCGTCGAGCGTCACCGTCTCGAAGGTGGCGCTTGGCGCCGGCACGATCTGCACGAACGAGAGCTTCGGCGCCAGCGCGCTCACCTGATCGCGCGCGAACGCCTCCCGCTCGCGGTCTTTTCGCGTCTGCGCCTGGAGCTGCGCCTGCTCGAACTCGGCCGACGCGGTCGCGGTCTTGCCCTCGGCGGCGTGGCAATCGGCGAGGTTCAGCAGTGTTCCGAGCGCGGGATCGAGGCGCTGGCTCTCGGCGAAGTCGGCACAGGCCTGCGACACCTGTCCCGCATCCCGGAGCTTCTGGGCTCGCTTGAAGAGCGTGTCGGCGTGCTTCACGTCCTCGGGCGACCGCGCCTGCGCCAGCGCCACGGGGGCGGTGAGCGCGACGAGCGCGGACGCCAAGACGGGGACGACGGCGAAGGAGACTTTGCGCATGTCCGGCACGTGGACCGAGACCGCCGGAAACGGTGCTCAGTACCGCTGCTGGAGAATACTTCGTTTCTTGGGCGGGACGTGCACTGGTTGCGCGGTAGGCGGAGGTGCCGTCGTCGGCAGCTCCTCGACGGAGACCGTGGTGCCGCCCGGAGCCGCGGTAGCCTGGGCCGTCGCCGGAGGAGCAGCGGTCGCCGGGATCGCGCTGGGGGGCGTCGCGGCCGTGTCGCTCGGGCTGGCGGGCACCGTCACTTCCGCCGGTGCCGTCGCCGTTGCCGCGGCGGTGGGCGTCACGGTCGTGGGCGCCGCGGCCGTGCCGGCGGCGGTCGTCGCCGCGGGCAGCTCCGTGGCCGAGGGCATCCCTTGCGTCGACTTCTCCGCGTCGACGGGTCGGTGGCCCAGCCCGACCCGCTGCACGACGAGAACGCCGGCCAGCGGGATGAGCACCAGCGGCACCACCGCCGCGAGCGCGAGCAGCACCTTGTGTCCTGCACCGGAGGAGTCGGCCGGGGGCTTCACCGCGTGGCCGGTCATCAGGGCCGGCGGCACGCTGGCGCTCGACGTCCCGGGCGTCACCCCGGCACGCCTCACGCCGACCGCGCGCCGCATTCGCGCCAGCGACTCGTGGTGCTCGTACCAGGCGTACGGCGCCAGGGCCTCCGCCAGCGACACGACGTTCTCGTAGCGCTCGTCGGGATTCCTCCGGAGGCAGCGCGCCACGACCTCGGCGAGCGCCGCGGGTATCTCCGGGCGAAGCCTCGACAGCGGCGTCGGCTGGCTCTCGATGATCTGCACGAAGATCTCGCCCGGCGTCTCGCCGCGGAACGGGAGGGTGCCGCTCATCAGCTCGTAGAGGATGACGCCCGCGGACCAGATGTCGGCGCGCTGGTCGGTCTTCTTCACGTTCTGGATCTGCTCGGGCGACATGTACGTCGGCGAGCCGATGATGGCGCGGCTCGACGTGATGCTGGGCGAGACGTTTCCCGTGCCGTACGCGTCGTCCACCTTCGAGATGCCGAAGTCGAGCACCTTGATGACCGGCGGGGCGCCCGGCAGCTGGGTGAGGAACAGGTTCGACGGCTTGAGGTCCCGGTGAATCACCCCGCGCGCGTGGGCTTCGGCCACCGCGTCGAGCGCCTGCACCATGTACTCGGCGGCCTCGCCGACCGGGAGAGGCGCCCGGCGCTCGTAGAGGAGGCGTGCCAGATCGCACCCTTCCAGCAGCTCCATCGCGATGAAAGGCAGCCCGTTCTCGGTGACCCCCGCGTCGAGCACCTGACACAGGTGATCGCTCTTCAGCCGCGCCGCGAGGCGCGCTTCGTTGAGGAACCGGGCCACGGCGGTCGACTGCGACGCCGAGTCGGGCGCGAGCACCTTGAGCGCGACGCGCTGATCGAGGATCTCGTGGTGGGCGGCGTAGACCACACCCATCCCCCCGCGGCCGACGACCCGCTCGATCCGGTATTTCCCTGCGACTCGCGCTCCAGGCCCCGGTAAAGAGCCGACGGACGCCGGACCCCCGACCATACCCGTCAGTATAGAAGCCGCCTCCCGCCGGTCGCAAGCGACCCTCCCCAAACGGGGACGTCGCGCGCAAGCCGTGCCGGTACTGGCCCCCCTTTCAGGGCCCCTTCTTCTTGCTCTTCTCGCGCAGCGCCATGATCTCGCGGGGCAGCTCCTCGCCCCGCAAGAAGATCGCCACGCCGTCGTCGCTGCTCGAGGGCGGACCGCCGCTCGAAGGCGGCTTGGCCGAGCCCGGGTTGCCGGTGTCGGAGAGCTTGGGCAAGTCGACCCCGAGCGACGCTCGGGTGACGGGCACCTCCGGCGCGATAGGGGCAGCCGCCGCGGCCGCCGCCGCCGCGCGCACCACGGGATCGGACAGGGTCGACGGAGCGGCTTCGCTCACCGGCCCGAGGTCGGAGATGTCGGTCTTGCGCGTCATGGCGGTGATGGACGGGCGTGATCCGGCGTCGGGGAACGCGTCGAGGAGCCGGACCGCCAGCTCCATGGCGTTGGGGATGCGCTTCTCGCGGTCGCGCGTGAGCCCCGCGTCGATCACCGCGGCCAGCTTGAACGGGACCCAGTCGGCCCGGCTGGCGAGCGGGCGGATGTCTTGCCGCACGATGCGCTGCATCGTCGCGATGTGCCCGCCGTCGTCGGAGATGGCCGGCGCGCCGGCGATCATCTCGTAGAGCACGGCGCAGAGCGACCACACGTCGGTGCGCACGTCGAGCGGGACCTTGCCCTCGCACTGCTCGGGCGACATGTACTGCGGGGTTCCGAGCGTCGTCCCGTGGGCGGTGAGCGTGGGCTCGGCGACGCTCATCGGCCCCCGCTCCGGCTCGAACTTGGAGATGCCGAAGTCGAGGATCTTGGCGAGGACCGAGCCGTCGTCGTCGCGCTGCGTGAGGAAGATGTTCGCGGGCTTGAGGTCACGGTGGATGATCCCCGCCGCGTGCGCCTTGGCCAGGCCGCGGGCCACCTGGAGACCGATCGTCGCGACGTCCCGCTCGCCGATCCAGCGTTCGCGCTGGAGCCGCGCCTCGAGGTCCTCGCCCTCGAGGTACTCGATGACCATGTAGAGGCCGACCGCCTCGTCGCGCCCGAAGTCGTAGATCTGGCCGATGTAGTCGCTCTCGACGGCGCTCGCCGCGCGGGCCTCGCGCCGGAACCGCGCCACCACCTCGGGCGACTCCCCGAACTCGGGGTGGATCAGCTTGATCGCCAGGCGCTTTCCGAGGTCGACGTGCACGCCCTCGTAGACCGCCCCCATCGAGCCGGAACCGAGGAGTCGCTTCAGCTCGTACTTGCCGGCGACGCGTTCGCCCAACATGCCCACCGTCACGGGACTAACCCCGGAGTATACGTGAACGCGGCTGGATTAAGCGGCACCTTCGTATTAGAGCCTCCATCCACAAACCCATGCCGTCCACGCCGCGCTCCGCCGCTCTCCCCTCCACGCGTGCTCCCCGCTCCCCGGGAGCCAGTCGCTACCAGTTCACGTCCGAGTCGGTGACCGAGGGCCACCCGGACAAGCTGTGCGACCAGGTGTCGGACGCCATCCTCGACGCCATCCTCACGCAGGATCCGCGCGCCCGCGTGGCGTGCGAGTCGCTCGCGAAGACCGGCATGGTGGTCGTCGCCGGGGAGATCACGACGAAGGCGATCATCGACTACGCGCACATCGTCCGCGAGACGGTGAAGAACATCGGGTACATCGACTCGTCGATGGGCTTCGACGGCAACACGTGCGCCGTCCTCACCGCGGTCGAGCGTCAGAGCCCCGACATCGCGCAGGGCGTGAACGAGGGCGACGGGATGCACAAGGAGCAGGGGGCCGGCGACCAGGGCCTCATGTTCGGCTACGCGACCGACGAGACGCCCGAGCTCATGCCGGCGCCCATCCACTACGCCCACGTCCTCGCGCGCCAGCTCTCCGCAGTGCGCAAGAAGAAGGTCGGCGGCGTCGACTTCCTCCGCCCCGACGGCAAGACGCAGGTGACGCTCGAGTACGAGAACGACGTGCCGGTGCGCATCGACGCCATCGTCGTCAGCACGCAGCACGACGAGCGCGTGAAGTACAAGCAGCTCCGCGAGGCGATCGTCGATCTGGTGATCGACAAGTCGCTGCCGAAGAAGCTCATCGACGGCAAGACCAAGGTGCACGTCAACCCGACGGGGCGCTTCGTCATCGGCGGACCGCAGGGCGACTGCGGGCTCACCGGGCGCAAGATCATCGTCGACACGTACGGCGGCATGGGCCGGCACGGCGGCGGCGCGTTCAGCGGGAAGGACCCGAGCAAGGTCGATCGGAGCGCCTGCTACTACGCGCGCTACATCGCGAAGAACGTCGTCGCGTCCGGGGTGGCCCGCCGCTGCGAGGTGCAGATCGCGTACGCGATCGGCGTCGCGCAGCCGGTCGGCGTGCGGGTCGACACCTTCGGCACCGGCAAGGTGAGCGACGAGGCGCTGGAGAAGTACATCCTCGCGTCGTTCGACATGCGCCCGAAGGCGCTCATCGAGACGCTGGACCTCCTCCGGCCGATCTACTTGCCGACCGCCGCGTACGGTCACTTCGGCCGCAACGACGTCCCGTGGGAGAAGACCGACCGCGCCGCGAAGATCGCGGACGATCTCGTCCGGGGCACGCCCAGGGCCGCGACGAGCAACGGCAACGGGAACGGGCACAAGAAGACCAACGGCAACGGCACCGCGCACAAGAAGGCCCCGCCGGCGAAGAAGCCGGGCAAGCGCACGTTCGTCGCGGAGGCCTGAGCCGCGGGAGCGATCGTCACGGGGGCACGCAACTCCGTCCGCCGCCGCCCGATAGGGGGGCATGGTAGACGCCATCAGTGGGACCTCGGCGGGGTGCAGCCCGCCGATCGACGACACGGACGATGACCTGCGACGGCGTGCCGCCGCGGCATCGACGACCAAGATAGCG
>JBEKGQ010000440.1:0-6276 GCA_050012715.1 Polyangiaceae bacterium | reverse complement strand
TTCGCGAGGGCGTGTGCGCGTGAGCCCGCCGAACGCTATGCATCGGCGAAGGACATGGCGGAGGCGCTCGCGGTGGCGGTGACGGGGGAGTACATGGCGCCCGGGTTGCGTGTCGACAGCATCCCGACGCCGCGGGCGCTCGCGGGCTACGAGTCGACGCAGGCGGCGTCGCCGGTGGCGTCGACGAAGCGGTCGTCGGGGCCGGGCGTCGACGCGCGCTCGGAGACGGGCGCCGGGGTCGGGCTCGTCGCGAGCGAGCGGGTGCCGGTCAGCTCGCGCGGGAAGTGGCTCGTGCTGGGGGGGATCGCGGTGGTGGCGGTGGGGGTGGGGTTCGTGGTGCCGCGGATGATGGCGGGGCCGGCGGTGGCGGCGAGCGGGACGGCGGTGCCGATGGCGACGCCGACCCCGACCCCGACGCCGACGCCGACGCCGACGCCGACGCCGACGCCGACGCCGACGCCGACCCCGACGCCGCCCCCGACCCCGAACGCGACCGCGGCCCCGAACCCGACCGCGACCGCGACCGCGAACCTCGGTCATCCCGGGAAGGCCAAGCCCCCTCCTTCCGCGACCCCTTCGGCGACCGCCGCTCCGACGGTGACCGTCTCCAAGCCCCCTCCCGGGAGCGACGATGACATCAAGTAGGCGCCTGGCGTTCGCCCTCGTGCTCGGCGTCGTCGCGGTGCGGGCTCCGGTCGCCTTCGCGCAGGCGGCCGCACCCACGGCGCAGGAGCTGGAGACCGCACGCAGCCTCTACAAGGAAGGCAAGGAGCTCCGCGCGCGCGGGGATCTCCGCGGGGCGCTCGAGAAGCTCCTGGCCGCGCACGCCCTCGGCAACACGCCCGTCACCGGCATCGAGCTCGCGCGGACGTACGTGCTCACCGGTCAGATCGTCGAGGCGCGCGAGGTGTGCCTCTACATCGCGCGCATCCCCACCGCGAGCGACGAGACCGAGAAGTCCGTCGAGGCTCGCACCGAGGCGGCGCGGCTCGCCGAAGAGCTGCGGCCGCGTATCCCCACGCTGCACGTGAAGATCGAGGGGCTCCCGCGCGACGAGACGGCGCACCTCTCGGTCGACGGCGTCGGCGTGCCGGACGTGGCGCTCACCGAGCCGCTGAAGGTCGATCCGGGCAAGCACACCGTGGTCGTCCGGGTCGGCGAGGGCGCGGCGTCGCGCGAGGCCCGGGGTGAGGGCGTCGTCGCGGAGGGGCAGGCGGGGGAGGTGAGTCTGACGGTGCCGCCGCCGCGCGCGGTCGTCGTTCCGGTCGGACCCGCGCCGGAGGCACCGCCGCCACACGTCTCGCCGGTCGGGCCGGTGCTCGTGAAGGTGGGCTTCGGCGTCGCCGTCGCGAGCGCGGTCGTCGTGGCCATCGCGGGGGGCGAGGCGATCAGCAAGTCGAACAAGCTGTCCGGCGAGTGCAAGAACGAACAGTGCGACGTCCTCCACGGCGGCACGGCCGACCTCAAGTCGGCCGAGTCGTGGGCAACGGTCGCCAACGTGGCGTTCGCGGTGACGGCCGCAGGGGCGGTAGTGGGCCTCATCGGCCTCTGGAGGAGCCGGCCGACGACGGCCACCGTGGGCGGGGCGAGCGTGTCGCCGTGGTTCGGCGTGGGCGCGGCGGGGCTCGATGGCCGCTTCTAGGCTCCGAGTCGCGGCCATCGTCGTCGGGGCGAGCGCACTGGCGCTCGTGGCCTGTGACGCGATCCTCGATCTCGGCCAGTACCACAACGATGGCCAGTGCTCGTACGGTTGTGACGAAGCGGGCTACGAAGCGAGCGTCGCGCCGCCGCACGACGCCGCGCCGGAAACGGCGGACTCGCCGACGCCCTTCGAGAGCGGTGCGGATGGAGAGGGCGGCAGCGATGGCAGCGCCGACGCGGACGCCACCGTGATCACGATGCCCGACTCCGGCTGGCCCGTGCCCACGGCGCACGAGATCTGGGCCCACTGGCCGATGCCGAACCCCGACGCCGCGCTCAGCGACGAGTCGTCGACCGCGCTGCCGAACCAGATGGCCTACGACGCAGGCGCCGATGGCGGGAGCGCGATCGCGTACGACTCCGTGACCGGCCTCAGCTGGTGGAGGCAGGGCCTGCCCGCGTCGAGCTATGAAAACGCGTGGGAAGCGTGTCTGGGGCTCAATAGCCCGGGCTCCGCGTACACGTGGCGAGTTCCCACGCGGATCGAGCTCGTCTCGCTCATCGACTTCACGCAGGTACCTACCATCCGGATCGCGACGTTCTTCGACGTCGGCCTCCCCGCCTGGACGTCCTCCGCCGTGGCCGGCGACGAGAGCTACTGGCTCGTCGACTTCAGCACCGGGCTCGTCCTCTCCGGTGGCTCTGGGGCCGTGGTGATCTGCGTGAGCGGAGGGACGCCGTGAGAGGCCGTCACCTCCTTCGCGCGGCCCTCGCCGCGAGCACCGTCGTCGCCCTCGCGACGCTCGCGCGCGCCGACGCGCCGAGCGACCAGTACAACCTCTTCAATCTCAACAGCGACATGATCCAGGACCTGCGCACGGGCCTCTACTGGCAGCGCTACCCGCTGGCGACCACCGTGTCCCTCGCGGACGCGGAGACCGCCTGCCAGGCCCTGTCGCTCGACCAGTTCGCGTCGGGCTGGCGCGTCCCTTCCTACAAGGAGCTCCTCACGCTCGTCGACGAGGCGCCGCATTACGAGTACCCGAGCGGCGCGCCCGTCCTGAAGTGGATCGACGGCAACGCCTTCCCCGGGGACCTCGCGGCGCCCGTCCTGGCGGCGTCGTACTGGACATCGTCGGCCTACCCCTTGCAGCCCGGGTACGCGTACACGGTCAACTTCAACGACGGGACGTCCCACTCGCAGGCCGTGCCAAGCACACAGTACGTCCGCTGCGTGCATTGAGCCGTCGAGGACGGCGAAAGGCCCTTCTTGTTCGAAGGGAGGCCCTCCGAGTCTTGCCAGCTGCCCTTCTTCTTCGCTGGCCAGGCGTCCGGGTCTCACGAACGGGCGGTTTTCATCGATGGGCGGGCGTCCGACTCTTACGAACGGGCGGTTTTCATCGATGGGCGGGCGTCCGAGTCTTTCGAACGGGCGGCTTTCTTCAACGGGCGGGCGTCCGGGTCTTTCGAGCGGGCGGCTTTCTTCAATGGGCGGGTGTCCGGGTCTTTCGAACGGGCGGTGTTGTTCAATGGGTGGGCGTCCGACTCTTACGAGCGGGCGGCTTTCATCGATTGGCGGGCGTCCGAGTCCTGCGAACGGGCGGTTTTCATCCATGGGCGGGCGTCCGATCGAAATGAAACGCCCTCCCGACGAACAAGACCGCCCGTTCGAAGAACAGGGCGGGCGTTTCGAAGAACAAGGCGGGCGGCTCGAGGAACAAGGCGGGCGTCTCGAGGAACAAGGCGGGCGCTTCGAAGAACCGGGCAACCCGTGCTCGACCGATTGCCGCCCGCGCCGCGAGCAAGAACGCCCGCTCGAAGACGTGAACGGCCCCTCGAGAACCCAGGCCGGCACGCCCATCGAGGCCATCGAGATGGAAATGTTCTTCAGTCGCCCGCGGCGTCGTCACTCACGCCCGCATCGTTCGGTCCGTTGGTGTACACGCGCACGTAGTCGACGAGCATCGATTGCGGCATCGGCGTGGCCGACGTGATGGGGCCACCGAACGAGCCGCCGACGGCGAGATCGAGGATCACGAAGAACGGGTGATCGAAGACCCACGTCTGGCTCGCCGGGAGCATGTCGGCCGACTGGGTCTCGTAGAGCTGCCCGTCGACGTACCAGCGCGCGACGCCGGGCTCCCACTCGAGGGCGAAGACGTGAAAGTCGTCGCTGAAGCTCGCGTCGCCGCCGAGCGAGAAGGCCGCGGTGTAGGAGTCGCCGCCCGGGCCGTGCATGCTCCCGAGGACGGTGCCGGGCGTCGCGCCGCGCTCCTCCATGATGTCGAGCTCCCCGCACTGCGGCCAGCCGGCGCTCGCGTAGTCGTCGCCGAGGAGCCAGAACGCCGGCCAGAGGCCCTGGCCGGCGGGGATCTGGATGCGCGCCTCGAACCTGCCGTACGCCTGCGCGAACTTGCCTTGGGTCTCGATGCGCGCCGACGTGTAGGACGCGCCCTGATAGCTCTCCGCGCGCGCGGTGAGGACGAGGTTTCCGCCGCTGACGCTCAGGTTCACGGGCCGCGGGGTGTCGTAGTCCTCCTGGCCGGTGCCGAAGGAGTCGCCGGTGTCCACGTTCCACTTGGTCGCGTCGAGCGAGCCTTCGGTGAACTCGTCGCTCCACGAGAGCTGCCAGTCGGGGGCGGGCGGCGGCTTCGAGCTGCACGCGGCGAGGGCGCCGACGAGAAAGGCGCCGCCGGCGACGAAGAGGGCTCGGTCGGGTCGCCCGAGCACGCTGGGAGTCATCCGAGCCAACCCTTTCTCGCCGCGACGGCGGGTCTCGGCGCGCGCCGGTCGGCGGACGGGGCGGTCGTCCGTTCGCGGCGCATGGATCCATGGAGGCCGTACCACGCGATGTATCCGTAGGAGGCCATCGGGACGACGAAGGCGAGGTGGAGCCCGATGCGGTCGGCGACGGCGCCCTGGAGGACGGGGAGGATGGCGCCGCCGACGATCGCCATGCAGAGGATGCCCGAGCCCTGCTCGGTGCGTTCGCCGAGGCCGTCGATGGCGAGGGTGAAGATGGTGGGGAACATGATCGAGTTGAAGAGACCCACCGCGAGGATCGCGACCATCGCCACGTGCCCCGACGACGCGACGGTCGTGAGCACGAGCGCGAAGGCGAAGGCGGCGAAGACGGCGAGGACGTGGCGCGGCTTCCAGGTACGCAGGGCGGCCGCGCCGACGAACCGCCCGATCATCGCCCCACCCCAGTAGAGGGACATGGAGCGCGCAGCGCCGTGCGCGTCGATTCCCCCGATGGCCGGGTCGCGCAGGAAGCTCACGAGGAAGCTGCCGATGGAGACCTCGGCGCCGACGTAGAGGAAGATGCCGACGGCGCCGAAGACGAGAGGCCCGTGCGACCAGGCCCCTCCGACGGCTTTCGTCGCCCCGTCGGTCGTGGGTCGCGCGTCCGGCAGGCGAAGGAGCGCCAGGGTCACGGCGAAGGCGACGAGGATCCCGGCGAAGGCGAGGTACGGGACCTGAACCGAGCTCGCGGACGGGGTCGCGGCGATCGACGGGAGGATCAGCCACGCGCCGACCAGCGGCGCGACCGTCGTCCCGACCGAGTTGAACGCCTGGGTGAGCGTGAGCCGGCTGGACGCGGTCTCTCTCGACCCGAGGACCGCGACGTAAGGGTTGGCCGCGACCTGCAGGAGCGTGAACCCCGAGGCGAGGACGAAGAGCGCCCCGAGGAAGAGCCCGTACGAGCGCCAGGCCGCGGCCGGGTAGAAGCCGAGGCACCCCGCCGCCGCCGCGCCGAGACCCACGACGATGGCGCGCTTGTACCCGAGCCGCCGGATGAGCAGGCCGGCCGGGGCGGAGACGGCGAAGTAGGCCGCGAAGAAGCTGAACTGCACGAGCGCGGCGCGCGTGTAGTCGAGCTCGAAGACGGACTTCAGGTGCGGCAGGACGACGTCGTTGAGGCACGTCAGAAAGCCGATCGCGAAGAACAGCGCGATGAGGACGCCGGAGGCGACGCGGCGGCGGTGCTGGTCGGAGCCGGGCGCGAGCGACGGGTCGGTCGGGGGCATGAGCTCTCTCGGTTCTCTCGTGGGCGCTAGAGGGAATGCGTGGCGTGTCCGAGCGACCGCGGCGCGACGTCGAGCGCCGTGCCGTCGCTGAAGCGGACGCGGAGGGATGCGTCGCCGGGGTTGTAGGCGGCGTAGGTCCGGGCGCGGGCGCTCCGGAAGACGCCGTAGTTGGGCGCATCGGCGGAGACCGTCGGATCGACCTGCCCGAGCGCGGCGAGGTTGGCGATCCAGTACTCGACCGCCGCCCACGAGCTGCCGAACTCGGGCTGGAAGTAGTGCTCGTCGTGGACGTGCGACGCGGCTTCCGCCGGGTCGGCCAGGGCGAGGTACATCCAGACGACGTCGCGCCACTGATGCACGGGGCCGCGGTTCGCCGCGACGAGCGCCTCGTAGTCGGCGCGGACGTCGGTCGGGCGTCGCCCGAGGTAGAGCGAGGCCCCCGTCCACGGCAGCATGTTGATCCCGTGCACGTAGACCGGGCTCGGGTCCCACCAAGTGCCAAAGTCGGCGCCGTCGCCCCAGACGATGCCGGCGACCGGGTGCGCGTAGGCCTTCGGGAAGACGTCGCGGTCGACGTCGAGCCAGTAGCAGGCGATCGCCGACG
>JBEKGQ010000439.1:0-6284 GCA_050012715.1 Polyangiaceae bacterium | reverse complement strand
CAGTCCGGTCCCTGGCAGCCCGAGATGGTGACCCCCCAGCCACCAAGCTTCTCCGCCTTGCCGACGACGGCCCGGGCTGTTGCCTGGGCCGCCGATTGCCCCGCCGCGTCGTGAGCGAAGTCGCCCGCGCTGAGACTGCCGTTCGCGCCGACGAACTGGAAGCAGTCGACCTTGCCGTCGGCATCCAGGTGCACGTCCCAGCAGAAGACGGCGTGGCCGCCGCCGAAGGCCCAGTCGATCCCGATGACGTCGCCGCGACGGATCTTCGTGGACTCGACGAGCTTGCCCAGGTTGTAGTCGGCGACGGACTGCGCGGGTTGATCCGAGTCGTTGTGCTGTCGGTAGAAGGCGCTGAAGGGGAGCGGATCCTTCCCGCCGTTGAACATCGGCTCGAACTCGTCCGTGCCGACGTCCTTCTTGTCGTAGTCGGGATCGAACGCGCAGCCGATGACGTTGCCGGTGAAGGGGGAGCACACCGTGCCGCGCGTCTGCGCCATGCCGTAGCCTTTGATCTTGGCGAGGAACCCGGCGCCGTACGGGCTGTAGCCGTCCGAGTCGAGCGTCCGGAGGTCCTCGATGACCTTGATGATCGTGCCGGGCCCGGGCAGGCGCGTCTCGGCGTAAGGCGGTTTCGGCGCCGGCTTCTTGGTGCTCTGGGTCGTCATGCCGAGTCTCCGTCGTCGTGGTCGTCGTCGACGTACGACCACGAGCGCGTGAGCCGGTCGTCCGGATCGATGCCCGTGCCGCCGTCCTCGAGCCGATTGGGGACGACGACCTCGTAGGCGGCGTCCCCGTCGACGTGGAGGAGAGAGTGCACCCACGACGAGTCGTCGCCGACGACGACCTCGTAGGGCGCGAGGCGCAGCACCGGGATCTCGAGCGAGCCGTCGTCGTCGCTTGCGTAGTCGGTCGCGACGCCGTCGATGTCCTTCACCGTCAGCTCGAGGCCAGGAACGGGCGCCCCGGTCGGGTCCACCAAGAGGCACCGGAGCACGGGCTGCTTGGTCGCCACCGTCGGGAGCCAGGACCGCTCGGGATCGCGATCGACGATCTCGATCCGGTACACCTTGTTGGCCGGGGTCTCGGTGCGCACGATCCCGTGGTCATCCGTCGTGAGGCCGTCCACCACGACCTCGCCCGTGTCGGGATCGAGCACACGCACCGGGTGGCGAACCAGGGGCGTGTCGCCGATCAGCTTCAACGCGGCGGCGAGTACGTAGACGTCGGGCAGTCGCTCCGACTCGGGCGCAGGGCCGAGCGGCTCCTCCACGGGGACGTCGGGGAGGAGCACCACGACCGACTTCTTGACCCCCCTGCGGACGACGAGGTTGCCGGCCCGCGCCTGCCACAGCAGGTCGTCCCCGATCGCAGCCATACGCGTCGACCCCGAATCGAAGTCGAACGCGTGCCCTCGGACGCTGCCGGGGCCCAACCCCTGGAGCGCGGCGTACACCTCTAGCAAGACCCGGCGCGCCGCGGGGCTCCTCGCCTTGAAGTCACCGACCAGCCGCCTCAGCTCCCGAAGGGACGCCTCGCGGGTCTCCTCGTCGGAGGACACGGGGCGGACCTCGATCTCCACGTCGCCGAACGAATCGCGGAGTCGCCATTCCACGTGACCGTCTGCCATGTTCGTCGGGCTCCCTCGGGAGCAACCGGCATGCCCCGGCGCGAGAGACGGCGAGCCCATGAAACTCCAGGGGAACTCGCCACCGCAGGGCGGGCACACGTACGGGCACAGGCACGTCGTGCCGGCCGCAATCTTCGGCCGGTGCAGCTGTGACGGTAGACTCGCGCGCGCGCATGGCACTCTTCCAGCGGTCGCCGGGCACTCCAGACGAGGTGAACCAGAGCCGGCCGCTCGATCTCCTTCCCGAGGCGGTGGCGGGCTTGGAGGAGCGACAATGGTATGCCCGCGCCTTTCGAGGCGACGCCGCGCAGCTCACGTGGCGCGCGGTCCTCCTGGGCAACCTGCTCGGTTTCCTCCTGGCCCTCACCAACGTCTACGTCGGGCTCAAGACCGGGTGGGCCATCGGAGTCGCGCTGACCGCGTGCATCGTGTCGTTCACGGTCTGGACGGGGCTCGTCAAGATCGGCGTCGCCAGAACGCCGATGACGATCCTGGAGATCAACTGCACGCAGTCCACCGCCTCCGCTGCCGGCTACGCAACGGCCGCCATCACGAGCACCGCCGTACCGGCGATGCTCCTCCTGAGCACTACCGATAAGGATCCGCGCGGCCACAATCTGCCCTGGCAGGTCGTCGCTCCGTGGGTGCTGCTCGTCGCCGTCCTCGGCGTCTTGATGGCCATCCCGATGAAGCGGCGCATGATCAACCGGGACCGACTCGCGTTCCCCTCGGGGACGGCGGCCGCCGTGCTGCTCCGGAGCCTGTACACCGAGAGCCGCGAGGCGGTCGCCAAGGGCCGTGCGCTCCTCTGGGCGGGTCTGGTCGGAGTGCTCGTCCCGTTGCTCAAGGACCTGAACCTCCGGCACGGCGCGGGGCTCGTTCCGGGACAGTCGAGGGTGTTCGACTGGCTGCCCGCTCGGCAGGTGTCCCTGCTCGACGCCAAGACCCATGAGCTCGTCGAGCGCTGGACGCGCTCCTCGGAGTGGGGGATGACGCTGGACCACGGCGTCGTGCTGCTCGGCGCGGGCGCCATCGTCGGGCTGCGGACGACCTTCGCGATGCTGCTCGGTGCGATGTGCGTCGTCTATGCCCTGGGGCCCATCGCGCTGGGCTGGAGCTGGACCAACGCGGCGGGCGCCGTCGTCGCCGCGGCGAGGTCTCCGGCGTCGGCGTGGAAAGACATCGGCATCTGGTTCGGGGCGCCGCTGCTCGTGGCTTACGGCTTGGTGGCGTTCGCCTTGCAGTTTCGCCGCGCCGGCCGGGCGCTGACCTCGCTCCGCGGGGCCTCGACGGACGACGCGGACGAGCGCGTTCGCGACGCCGAGGTCCCACTCCGCTGGTTCGTCGTCGGGACGGCGATCTGTGGCACCGCCCTCGTCGTCGTCGCCCGGGCCTTCTTCGCCATCCCGCTGCACTACGGAGCGCTCTCGCTGGTCATGTCCTTCGTCCTGGCGCTCGTCGCCGCGCGCGCCGCCGGCGAGACCGACGTCAACCCCGGCGGGCCCATGGGCAAGATCGTGCAGCTCGCCTTCGGCGTGCTCATGCCGCAGAGCTACGCGGCCAATCTCATGACGGCGAGCATCACCGTGGGCGGAGGCATCGCGTGCTCCGACCTGCTCAACGATCTCAAGGCCGGCTACCTGCTCGGCGCGCATCCCCGCCGCCAGTTCGTGGCGCAGCTCCTCGGCCTCTTCACGGGCACGATCGCAACCTGCATCGGGTACTACGCGCTCGTGCCCGACGCGACCGTCCTCACGGGCACGCCAGATCGGCCCGCCGAGTTCCCGGTACCGGGCGCGCAGCAGTGGCGCGTCGTCGCCGAGCTGTTCAAGCTCGGCATGGGCAACCTTCACCCGATGGCGCGGGACGGGATCGCGGTCGGACTGCTCGCGGGCACGTTGCTGGCAGTGACCGAGTGGGCGCTCCCGAGGCACCGCCGGTGGGTCCCGTCCCCGACGGGGCTCGGGCTCGGGTTGCTCCTTCCGTTCTACGTTCCGCTGTCGTTCTTCGTGGGCGCGGCCATGGCCTGGGTCTTCGGCGCTGCAAACAAGAAACAGGCGGACCGGTTCGTCGTTCCGATCGCCTCTGGCCTCATCGCGGGCGAGAGCATCGTCGGGGTCATCGTCCAGGTGCTCAACAGCCGGATCCTGTCCTGACTCAGGACGGCGTCGTCCGGGCAGCGGTCAGCCCTGCCTCGAGCTCCGCGATCCGCGCGGGGAGGGCCCGTAGGGCGGAGCGCGCGTCGTCGGAGGCGGCCGCAACCGCGCGTCCCGTCGGGCCCGGCGTCCGGGCCTTGGCCACGCGAGCCTGCGCCGCCTCGAGCGCGGCCCGCGCCTCGTCGAGGTGGCCGACGGCGAGCGCCCGGCGACCATGCTCCACGTCGACGAACGCGTGCAGCACGCGCAGGACGTCGCGCGTGGCGGCATCGCGTCGCGCCGTCCGCTCGCCCTTCGTGACGGCGGCGACCGCGGGCTCGAGGCGACCCAGGCAGGCGAGCGCCGCTCCGAGCCGGCCCAGGCAGAGCGCCTCCGACCGCGGATCGTTGACCTCCGCGAGCAGCCGCTGCGCGCTCTCGTGCAACGCGACCGCCTCCGCCGCCTGCCCGAGCTCGAGCCGCAGCATGCCGGCGCTGCTCAGCGCGATCCCGAGGAGCCGCGGATCGCCGGCCGCCTCGAGCTTGGCGACAGCGCGCGCGTAGCGCCGAAGCGCGTCGTCCGCCCGGCCGCGGTCCGCGTCGAGCATCGCCAGGTTCGCGAGAAACAGCCCCACCGGCCGCGGGTCGTCGAGCGACTCGAAGAGGGCGATCGCCTCGACGTAGCAAGTCGTCGCGTCCTCGAAACGCCCCTCGTCGTGGTTCAACGTGCCCAGGTTGCCGAGCGCGCGGGCCTGTACGTAGAGATGCTCGGGCAGCCGCGCGACGACGGCCTCGTAGAGGTGGCGTGCCTCGTCGAGCCGGTGCTGCGCCTGATAGCACACGCCCAGGTCGAGCAGCGCCGCCAGCTCCCACTCCGGGTCGTCCTCGCGGCGTGCGCAGTCCACCGCCTGTTCGAGATCCGCGCGCGCCTCGTCGTGTCTCCCCACCCGAACGAGGACGCGCCCGCGTGACTGGCGGAGGCGAGCCACGAGGACGCCGTCGACCTCCGCGGGCGCGGAGCTCGCGCCGGCGAGGGCTGCGTCGACGAGCTCCAGGTGGTTGCCGAAAGGGCCGCGCGTGCCGAGGACCGGATCGAGCGCCAGGAGGGTGTGGATCGCGTCCGCGGGGGAGCGCGGGAGGGCATCGCGGAGCGCCGCGAGGAGCTGGTCGGTCTCCAAAACGAGCGAGCGCAGCGCGGATGCGTCGGCGTACGAAGCGACACGCTCGGCGAGCGGAGCGGCCCACGCCACGTAGTGGGCGCGATGGCGCACGGCCGTCTCCTCCGCCAATCCGAGCGACTCGAGCTTCGCGCGGGCGAAGTCTCGAATCGCCGAAGACAGCGTCAGCCGCACCCCGCCCGCGCCGTCGGTCCACGCCGAGCCGAGGAGCGAGCGGTCCCGCAGCGACTGGAGGACGTCGACGACGGTGGGCGTCGCGTCGTCGCGCAGGACGGCCTCCGCCGCCCCCACCGAGAAACCGCCCGCGAAGACCGAGCAGCGGGCGAGCGCCCTCTGCTCGGCCTCCGGCAGGAGATCCCACGACCACGCGAGCGCCTCGGCCATCGTGCTCGCTCCGCCGCCGGCGTCGCGCTCCCGGCGCGTCCCGCCGAGCAGCAAGAGGGGGCGGCCGACGCGCTCGAGCACGCCGTCGAGCCCGAGTACCTCGAGCCGCGACGCGGCGAGCTGGATGGCGAGGGGGTTGCCGTCGAGGGCGCCCACGATGCGCTCGATGCTCGCCGAGGCCTGAGGATCCGCCGCGATGCGTACACCCACGGTGCCCGCGCGCGCAACGAAGAACGCGGCGGCCGCCGAGTCCGCGCCGCGCGTGTCGAGAGGGCCGACCTCGACGACCTCCCCGGCGCCCGAGCGGTCGCGCGACGTGACGAGCACGCGCGCCGACGGCGCCGCGGCTGCCCATCGGACAATCGCCGCGTCTACGATGACCGCCACGTGCTCGGCCCCGTCGAGCACGAGCAGGATCTCGCCGCGCGCACGGAGCGTCCGCGCGACGACCGCGTCGATCGCGTCGCTCGTCCCCGCCGGCGGCGCACCCGGCTGGAGCGCGGCGGCCACGGCCCGCAGCAGGCCCTCCGCGTCGACGCAGGCGCGCAAGGCCACGAACGAGGCGGATCGCGAGTCCCCGCGCGACCAGCGATGCGCGAGCTCGAGCCCCATCCGCGTCTTCCCGATGCCCGCCGGGCCCCAGAGCGTGACCGCGCCGGCCTGGGCGCGCAGCCTCTCCTCGAGGGCGCGCAGCGCTTCGTCGCGCCCTACCAGGGGATACGCGGGGCGCGGCAGGGGCGCGGGCCCGCTCGTGGCGCGCGGGCTGAGGGCGGTCACCTCGGGGTCGCCGACGGTGACGGCACGCAACGACACGGGTGCGATGTCGGGGACGCTCACCCGCGCGATGTGACCCGACTGCTCGCGCGCGGCGCGGATGGCCCGGCGCAGCTCCTGGCCGGCGGCCGGCCGTGCCCGGCGGTCCCGCGCAAGCATGCTCGCGACGAGCGCGTCGAGGGCGGCC
>JBEKGQ010000438.1:0-6286 GCA_050012715.1 Polyangiaceae bacterium | reverse complement strand
GTAGGTGACGGCAGGGTCCGCGTTGCACACGATGTTCGCGGCGCGGATCGTCTCCCCGCCCTCGACGACGACGCCCACCGCGCGCTTGCCTTCGACGACGATCTGCTTCACGCGCGTCCGCATCCGCAGCGCGCCGCCGCGGCGGCGCAGCTCGCGGATGCAGGCCCGCGGGATGCTCTTCGCGCCCCCGCGCGGATAGAAGCCGCCCTCGTCGTAGTGGGCGGCCATCGCCGCGTGCGCCGGGAGCGACACGCGCGACGGCGGAAGCCCGTGATTGCCCGACTGCGCGGAGAGCACCGCCTTGAGCAGCGGGTCCTTGATGCAGCCGTCGAGGAGCGTCCCGAGCGTGCGGAAGCCCCAGCGGAGGAGCGTCGGCGCCTTGAAGGGAACGGTGAGGACCTGCGGGAAGCCGAGGAGCGTGTCGACCTTCTGCAGGTCCCGCACGACCTCGTGGAGCGTCGTGAAGTACCGCTCGATGCCAGCGCGCTCGTGCGGGAAGCGCGCGGTCAGCCGCTGCTTCCACCGCTCGAGGCCCTTCGGCTGATCGAACCGCTCGCCGCCGATGATGAGATGATCGAAGCCGTCGGGATTGAGCTCGAGAAACTCGAGGTCGCGCGTGAGGCCGAGCCCCTCGTAGAGACGCCGCACGCCGCCGCCCGGGTGGAGGTCCCCGATGTAATGGACGCCCGGGCTGAAGCGGTAGCCGCCGAGCGCGAAGCTGTGGGTCCACCCGCCCGGCAGGTAGTGCTGCTCGAGGACGAGCACCTTCTGCCCGGCGCGAGCGAGCGCGACGGCCGCGGTGAGGCCGCCGGGGCCGGAGCCGATGACAATGGTGTCCCAGTTCATTGCTTGAGTCTCCGTCCTGAAGCCCCGGTGGGCGGCCGGCCAGCATAAGGGTGCTGGGCCCGCTTGTCGCGTGCGCCAGGTGTGTCATGTCCGGGGCGTGCGCTTCCTGGCCGCGCTCGCCTCCTCCGCCCCGTTCGGCGTGCTCGCGCTGCTCCTCGCCGTGGCTTGCTCGAGCGGCTCGAGCGGCTCCGGCGACTCGGGCGACGCCAGCGACGAATTTCCCTCGTGCCGCGGCGCCTGCGACGACGCAGGCAGCATGTGTCAGGGGTACAGCGTCCAGGGCTACTGCGCGGGCTACTACTGCTGGCAGGGCTCCTGGGTGCTGTCCACCGGGTGCCCCACCGGCATGACGGAGACGCCCTCGCTCACGCTCTCGTGTGGCCAAGCCTGCTTCGGCATCACGATCTGTCCGTACAACAACGTGCCTCCGGCCACGGACGTCTGTTGCTGTCCCGAAACGGACGCTCCGTCCGATTGACGCGTACGGTCCGGACGAGAGCGCCGATCGAGCCGGAGTGGAGGCTTCCGCTAGAGTCGTGACGTTTTCGCTCGACGCGATCCGGGAGCCCGGCGGCGCGGTATGTATCGGGCGCCATGGGCCTGAACCGCATCGCGCTCGCATGGGGAATCGTCGGCCTGATCGCGGCCTGTGGCGGCGCATCGCACGGCAACGGGGCCGCGACGTCGCCCGATGGGGGCGACGACGCCGGAGGGTCCGGCATCGCGCCGGCGGGGGCGTCGCTCGGCGATGCCGCCCAGTGCGGGCTCGTCTCGCAAGGCACCGCGGGCATCGCCTTGAAGGCGACGATCCTCGTCCCGAGCGGCGCGATGGCGGGCGAGGTCCTCGTCGACGCCACCGGCACCATCACGTGCGTCGACACGAGCTGCGCGAACGCGGCGGGGTACTCCGCCGCGACGCAGATCGTCTGCGCGAACGGCGTCGTCTCCCCGGGATTCGTCAACGCGCACGACCACACCGATTACGACTTCACGCCGCCCGTCCAGCACGGGACGACGCGGTGGCAGCACCGCAACGAGTGGCGGACAGGCGCCGACGGAGGGCCGGAGATCACGCCCTCCCCGGCGAGCACGTCCGACGCGAACACCCTCGCGGCGATCGAGCTGCGCTTCTTGATGAGCGGCGTCACCTCCGTCGTGGGGACCGGCGGCAGCCCGGGGCTCGTGCGCAACCTCGCCGCTTACGACGACCCGACGTGGCTCGAGGGGCTCAGCGGCAAGACGGTGTACTTCGACACGTTCCCGCTCGGGGACGAGAACGGCACCATCCTCACGAGCGGCTGCGCCTACCCTTCGATCATCAAACCGAGCAGCGCGTTCGAGGACGGCGTGTACGCGCCGCACTTCGCGGAAGGCATCAACCCGGGCGCCGAGAACGAGATCGAGTGCGCCGCCACCGCGGCGATCGGGCTCCTGACGCCGAACACCGCGGTGCTTCACGCCGTCGGCACCAACGCGAAGGACGTGGCGGCGATCGCCGACGCGGGCTCGAAGGTGGTGTGGGCGCCGCGCTCGAACATCAGCCTCTACGGGAACACGATGCCCATCACAGAGATGAAGCGCGCCGGCGTGCCCATCTCGCTCGGGACGGACTGGCTTCCCACGGGCTCGATGAACATGCTGCGCGAGCTCGCGTGCGCGGACGAGATGAACTCGAAGTACTTCGGCGGGGCGTTCGACGATCCCTCCCTCGTCGCGATGGCCACCTCGAACGGCGCCGCCGCGATGGGGTTCGGCACCCAGATCGGCACCATCGCCGTGGGCATGCAGGGCGACCTCGTCGTCTTCGCCGCGAGCGGTACGCCCGGATGGCGGACCGTCATCGACGCCGCCTCGGAGGACGTCGCGCTCGTCCTCCGCGGGGGCACGGCGCTCTACGGCGACCAGGCCGTCGTGCAGGCCGCGAACGGCGGGACGGCCTGCGACGCGATGAGCGTCTGCGGGATCGACAAGGCGGTGTGCCTCGACGTGCCGAACGTCACGCTGTCGGACATCCAGACCGCGGCGAGCTCGACGTATCCACTCTACTTCTGCCGCGGGCAGATCCCGACCGGCGAGCCGACCTGCATCCCGTACCGCGACACGTACCCCAACGGCACCTCCGCCACCGACCAGGACGGCGACGGCATCCCCGACACGAGCGACGATTGCCCCACCGTCTTCAACCCGCCCCGGTCGATGGACGACAACGTGCAGTCCGACGTGGACGGCGACGGCTTCGGCGACGCCTGCGACACCACGCCGTTCAGCCCGACCGGGCCCTGACTCCGCAACACGGCTCGGGCCCACGGCATCGTACATCGCCATTGGAGGATCTCGTCATGGCCGACCGCCCGCGTCTCCCCGAGTCATCGATCGCCCCCGCGGCCCTCACGGCCATGTCCGCGTTCCACGAGCCCGTCGTGCGCGAGGTCGCCGAGGCCGTCCGGCGCGATCCCGTCGTCGTGGTCGGCATGGCGCAGAATCCCCATGTGCGGAACGTCCGTCGCGCGCTCGACGAGGCGGGCGTCGCCTACACGTACCTCGAGTACGGCAGCTACCTGTCGAAGTGGAAGGAGCGCCTCGCCCTCAAGCTGTGGAGCGGCTGGCCCACGTTCCCGCAGGTGTTCGTTCGCGGCACCCTGCTCGGCGGTGAGGATCTCACCAAGGCCGCCATCGCCGACGGCTCGCTGAAGTCCACCGCCGTGCCGCCGGGACCGACCGCGGTCCCGCACGCGCAAGCGTAGCTCCCTGCCCGCGCCTACCCGCGGCAGGCGAGGACGCGCGCCGCGGCGTCGCGGAACTCGCGCACGAGGCGCTCGATGAGCGCGCTCACCGGCTCGACCGCGTTCATCTGACCGACGATCTGCCCGACCGGCGTCCCGAGCAGCGGGCGGGACTGGTGAAACCGGATCCGCGCCTCGGCCTCGGCCACGAGGAGCCCTTGCAGCGGCATCGGCAGCGTCCCCGGGGAGCCAGGCGCCTCCCAGGCGTCGGTCCACGCGGTACGGAGCATCCGCGCCGGCTTGCCGCTGATGACCCGCGAGCGCACCGTGTCCGACGACGTGGCGGCGAGGAGCTTCTCCTTCACGACGCTGTAGCCCGACGCACCGGCCGGCTCGAGCTGGTACTCCGCGCTCGTCAGCCACATCGATCCCATCCACACGCCGTCGGCGCCGAGCGCCATCGCCGCCGCCACTTGCTGGCCGGTCCCGATGCCTCCGGCGGCCAGGACGGGGAGGCCCTCGACGGCCTTCACGACCTCCGGGACGAGCACCATCGTCGTCACCTCCCCGGTATGACCGCCAGCCTCGTGGCCCTGTGCGACCACGATGTCGACCCCGGCCGCCTTGTGCGCACGCGCGTGCTCCGCCTTGCCGGCGAGCGCCGCGACGAGGACCCCGTGCGCATGCGCCTCCGCGATCACGTCGACCGGCGGAGGCCCGAGCGCGTTCGCCAGGAGCTTGATCGGGTGGCGCAGAGCGGCCTCGATCTGCGCCCGCGCCTTGGCGTGCACCCAAGCGTTGATCCCTTCGGGGGCCGGCGCGCCCGGCGGCAGCGGGGGGACGCCGAAGCGCGTGAGGAGCTCGTCGACGAACTGCCGGTGCCGGTCGTCCACCATCGCGCCGAGGGCCGCCAGATCGTCGCCGCCCACGTGCTTGGCCGGCATGACGATGTCGAGCCCGTAGGGCTTGCCGTCGACGTGCGCGTCCATCCAGGTGAGCGCGGCCTCGAGCTCCTCCACCGCCGTGTAGCGAATCGCGCTGAGGACACCGAGGCCTCCGGCGCGGCTGATGGCCGCCGCCACCTCGGGCGACGGGGTGAAGCCCACGATGGGCAGGTCGACCCCCAGGAGGTCACAGATGCGGGTTCTCATGAAGGGAGGTTCTCCGGCGCGGGGCGGGCGAAGAGGGGCGTGAGCACGATGCGCGACTGCTCGGGGTGATGGACGGGGAGCGACCGGATCCACGGTCGCGACGTGGGGTCGGGCTCGACGCGGTAGCGCGAGAGGATCGCGTGGAGCATGAGCTTCAGCTGCTGCCGGGCGAACGGTTTGCCGAGGCACACGCGCGGTCCGCCGCCGAAGCCGACGAGCTTGCCGACGACGGCGCGCCGCTCGCGCGCGGGGCTCCAGCGGTCCGGGTCGAACACGTTGGGGCGCTCCCACGTCGCCGGGTCGCGATGACTGAGGTACGGCGAGTAGAAGACGGGGGTCCCACGGGGCACCACGTGGCCGCCGAAGGCGAAGTCCTCGACCGCGATCCGCGGGAAGAAGAGCGCGCTCGGGTACATGCGCTCCACCTCCTGGAGGAACCAGCTCGTCTGCGAGAGGGCCTGCGTCTCGTCGGGCCCCGCCGGATCGGGCCCGAGGACCGCGTCGAGCTCGGCGCGAAGACGCTCTTGCCAGTCGGCCCGCTGGGCGAGCTCGTGGAGGACCCACGACGCCGCGCTCGCCGTCGTGTCGTAGCCGGCCCAGAAGAGGAGGAGCAGGTGCTCGATGACGTTGTCGACGGGCAGCCATCGCCCGTCGGCGTCGCGGTGGTGCGCGAGCTGACCGAGCAGCCCGCTGGGCGGCGCGGCGCGGGCGGCTTCCACGCGCGGGCGGAGGAGGCGCGCGAGCTCGGCGCGCGCTCGCAGCGCGCGATCGAGCCGTCCCAGCGGGAAGCGCACCGGCACCGGCGCCATGATGCCGCCGATGAGCCTCTCGAAGAGCGGGCGGAACGCCTCCGTCTCCGTCCCGAGGCGAAGCCCCGTGAGGACGTTCGCGGCGACCTCGAACGTCGTCCGCTCCGTCAGCGAGTAGGCGTCGATGGGCCCCGCGGACGCGGCGCGAGCCGCCGCGAGCGACCAGATGGAGTGAATCGCCTCGCTGCACTCGCGGATCGCGAGCTTGCCCACCGCGGGCGCGAGAATGTCGCGCGACCGATCGTGCGCCGCGCCGTCCTCGAGCATGATGCTGCCCTCGAAGACGCGCTTCACCGCGGTCTGCGCGTAGCCCATGCCGAAGCTGAGCTGCGCGCGTCGGGTCACGAGGACCGATTTGTTCGCCTCCTCGCCGATGAGGAACACGACCGGGTACAAGAGCCGCGTCTTGAAGACGCGCCCGTGGCGCTCGAAGCGCTCGTGGAGGAAGCGTCTCCCGTCGCGCAGGAGGTGCACGAGCTCGGCCAGCGCATCCGAGCCGGGGATGTCGGCCAGGGAGGCCTTCGGGAGCGTGGTGGGGGGCGGTTCCCGGGACGAGAGGGTCACCATGTCGCCTCTCTGGATCTGTACCTCACACCCCCGCCGAGTAGAACGTGTTTCATCGAGAAACCGCCGCCGCGGGCCGGGCGTAGATCCGTCGTGCGCGTTCCTCTCGTCGTCGCGAGCCTCGCGGGCCTGGCCGGCGTGGCCTGCACCAGCGCCCGAACCGCCCCCGCGCCGGCCGACTCCACCGCGGCGT
>JBEKGQ010000437.1:0-6287 GCA_050012715.1 Polyangiaceae bacterium | reverse complement strand
GGCCCGCCCACCCGGCGCCGACCGCGGCGTAGCGCGCGGCGATCCGCGCGGCGACCTCGGGCGGCAGCGTTCCCTTCGCGGCGTGCGCGGCGCCGTCGCGCAGGTGCTCGAGGCTCGTCGTGCCCACCACCGCGCAGCAGACGCCGGGCGCGAACGCCGCGAACCGCAGCGCCAGCTCGTCCCACGCGAGCGGCGCGGGATCCAGCGCGAGCGCGTGCATCCGCTCCCACGTCAGCTCCGCGTCTTGCCCCACGGGGCGATCCACGAACCGCCACGGGGCGTTGCCGAGCGGCCGCTTGGCGACGACGCCCAGGCGGCGGGTCGCGGCGCGAGGGACGGACTCGCGTAGCGCGTGCTGGTCGAACAGGTTCACCGAGCACTGCACCGAGCCGAAGACACCCTCCGCGCTGGCGGCCCAGGCGAGGCCGTCGTTGTCGCCCGAGTAGGCGGCGACGCGGATCTTCCCGGCGTCGCGGGCGCGGCCGAGGACGTCGAGCAGACCGTCGCGCCGGAGGACGTCGACGGGGCACGAGTGGAGGTGGAAGACGTCGATTCGGTCGGTCCGCAGGCGCGCGCAGGCCTCGTCGATGCCGCGGGTGATGGCGGCGGGAGTCCAGTCCTCCGCGTCCGTCGCGCCGTAGCCGCCCTTGGTCGAAAGGACGACGCCATCGCGGCGGCCCTGGAGGATGCGCCCGAGCCGCTCCTCGGCGGGGCCGTAGCTGCGAGCGGCGTCGAAGAAGGTGATACCCAGGTCCAGCGCGCCGAGCACGAGCCGCTCCGCGTCCGCGTCGCTGACGCGCGACTCGCCGAGGCCGCCGCACCCGAGCCCGAGGCGCGAGACGGTGAGCCCGGTGTCGCCGAAGGGCACGCGCTCCATCGGTCAGCTCCCGGCGCGGTAGATCGCCGCCGCGTGCGCCGGCATCGTGAGGGTCACACGCTCTCTCGTGACGACGACGTGAGCCGGAGCCCCGAGGCTCGCGGCGTCGGTGAGCCGCGTGCCCTCGGGCCAGCCCAGCGCGGGACCGACGGGGAGCGTCACGGCGCGAGGGGAGGCGTCGCCGCTGAGGACGACGAGGGCGCGGCCCGCGTCTCCTGCGCCGCCGCGGACGAAGGCGAGCACGTTGCCTGCGCCGCTCGCCCGCGCGATCTCCGTGTAGGCGCCCTTCCAGAGGGCCTCGTCACCCGCGCGCACCGCGGCGAGGTACTTCACGCGCGCGAACGTCACCCGCGCGTCGCCCGCGTATCCGTCGTGCGCGCCGGCGCGCGTGGCGTCCGTCCACGCCCAGGGCGGCATGTCGCGCCGGTTGTCGCCGTATCCGCCGAGAGCGGCGAGCTCGTCGCCCTGATAGATCTGCGGGATCCCCGGCAGCGTGAAGAGCGCGACGAGCGCCACGGCGTAGCGTCGCGCGAGCTCGTCGTCGCTCGTACCGGGGGGCGCCTCGCCGAGGAACCGCGGGACGTCGTGGTTGTCGAGGAACGTCACGAGGCGCATCGCCCGATCGGCCCCGAGCTTCGCGATGCCGTCGGCCACCGCATCCGCGACGCCGTCGACCGAGCCGCCGCGGGCGAACGCCTCGACGAGTGCGCGGTGGAGCGGAAAATGGAACGCCGAGTCGAAGCCCGCGTCGAGGACGGCGGCGAGCGGCGCCGTTCCGCGATCGTCGAAGTACTCGGCGAGGAGGAACAGCCCCGGCACCTCGGCGCGGACCGCCGGCACGAACGAGCGGGCGAAGTAGCCGACGGGCACGTGCTTCACCGTGTCCATGCGAATGCCGTCGGGACGCACCCGGGCGACCCAGCGGCGCGAGAGCGCGGTGAGGTACGAGGCGACGACGGGGTCCTCCTGGGCGTAGTCCGGGAGGCCGTGGAGCGAGCAGTCCACGAGCGGGTCGCCGAGGGCGGTGCACGACGCGTCGTCGGGATGGAACCAGGTGGGCCGCTCCCTCACGATTCGCGCGCCGCGGCCGGAGTGGTTGACGACCATGTCGAGCACGAAGCGCATTCCCGCGGCGTGGAGGTCCGTCGTGAGCGCGGCGACGTCGTCCCACGTGCCGAGCTTCGGCTCGAGAGCGCCGTCGTCCGGGTCCACCTCGTCGGCCCAGTACCCGTGGTAGCCGCACGCCCCATTGCGGAGGGGCACCTGCGCCGGCAACGGCGTGGCCCAGAGGGCCGTGACGCCGAGGTCGCGCAGGTAGGGGAGGTGCGCGCGCAGGCCGGCGAGGTCGCCGCCGTGGAAGAGGTCCTTCGCGGCGGGATCGTGGCACCCGGGCTGGCCGAGGTCGTCGTTGGCGGGGCTTCCGTTGGCGAAGCGATCGGTGAGCGCGAGGTAGACGAGGCCACGCCGCCAGTCGGCGGGCGCGGAGGCAGGCGCGGGCGCGGGTGCGGGCGCAGGCGCAAGCGCAGGCGCGCACGCGAGAAGCAGCGGGGCCAGGGCGGGCACGAGGGAATGACGCACCGCAGTTGAGTCACTAACCCCTGAGGTGCGAGCCGGCAACCGGTATTCGAGCCTCCGCGCGCGTATGCTTCAACCGCTTTGATGCTCGGCAAGACCGAACGCCGCATCGCCCTGGTCATCCTCGTGACCTCCGTCCTGCCCCTCGCGGCGGCGGTGCTGCTCGCCAGCTCGATGCTCACCTACGCGTCGTCGGTGTGGCTGCGTCCGGACGTGGACCAGCAGCTCGAGCGCGGCATCGACCTCTACAAGGACTACGTCCAAATCGTGAAGGAGGACATGAAGCACCAGACCGACGCGATGGCCGGCGACGAGGCCCTCCGCGACGCCGCGCGCAAGCACGACGCGGCCCGCACCGGAGCCGCCCTCGAGGCGATCTTCCAGCGCTCGCCGCGCCTGGCGTCGTTGACGGTGGAGGACGGCCTGCACCTCGCCGAGGGCGACGATGGGCTCATCCTCGCGTCGCGCGACCGCGGTCGCCCCTTCGACGAGGCGACCGAGAAGCGCCTCCCGGTGCGCCGCGCCCTGGGACCCGACGGCACGGGGCCGACGCTGGTGGCGACGTTCGCGTTCGAGGCGAAGTACCTGGACGGCCTGAAGCAGGCCGGCGAGGTGCGCGAGGTCTACACGCAGCTCGAGAAGGAGCGGGAGAAGCTATACGCCCCCTACTACGAGGCGTTCGCGGCGCTCCTCGGCATCACCGTCGTGGCGACGTTCAGCCTGGGGTTCTTCCTCGCGCGCGGGATCACGCGGCGCATCGGCCGGCTCTCGATGGCGATCAACAGCGTGGCGGCTGGCGACTTCGACGTGCGCGTCCCGGTCACCGGCTCCGACGAGCTGACCGAGCTGGCGCGGGTCTTCAACCGCATGCTCGGCGAGATGCAGCAGTCCCGCGCCCGCATCGAGTACCTCCAGCGCATCGGCGCCTGGCAGGAGATGGCGCAGCGCCTCGCGCACGAGATCAAGAACCCGCTGACGCCCATCCAGCTCGCGGTGCAGGAGTGCCACCGCAAGTACGCCGGCGACGACGTGCGCTTCCGGGGCCTGCTCGACACGACGCTCGAGATCGTCGAGGAAGAGGTGGGCACGCTGCGGCGCCTCGTCGGCAACTTCTCCGCCTTCGCGCGCCTGCCGCACGCGGAGCTCCAGCAGGCGAGCCTGCGCGACTTCCTGCGGGACTGCTCGGAGCAGCTCGGGCACCTCGGCGCGGGGCTGACGGAGGAGGGCGCCGACGACACGCTGGTGGCGCACGACGTCGACGTGAAGTGGGAGGTGCCGGCGGAGGAGATCCTCGTCGCCATCGACAAGCAGATGCTGCGGCGAGTGCTCGTGAACCTGGTGCGCAACGCGGTGGAGGCCATCCGCGACGCCCGCCCCGCGAAGGAGGGACAGGCGCGCGGGCACGTGGTGGTGCGCGCCGAGCCGACCGCCGACGGCGTGTCGGTGATCGTCGAGGACGACGGGCCGGGCGTGCCCGAGGGGGCGCGCGACCGCATCTTCGACCCCTACTTCACGACGAAGGCGGAGGGCACCGGGCTCGGGCTCGCGATCGTGAAGAAGATCGTCGTCGAGCACAACGGGTCGATCACGGTGCGGCCGAGCGAGCGGCTCGCCGGGGCCGCGTTCGTCCTCGCGCTACCTCCGCCGACGTCGCTCGCGATCGCGGTGGCGACCGGCCGGCATCAGCTCGAGGCGCCGCCCTCGTCGCGCCCGGTGCGCCGCCCGGCCGCGTGAGCCCTCCCGTGCTATCGATACGAGGCGATGCACGGCGATCCCCGCTCGACGCAGACGACGCTCGGGGCGCTGGGACTGGTGCTCGCGCTGCTGGCGGGCTTCGCGCTCCTGCCGCGGCTCTTTTCGCCGCGCGTGAGGGAGGCGCCCGACTTCAACCTGGCGGTCGTCGCGAATGGAGCGGCGCTCGGCGGGGCGATGGCGGACGCGAAGACGCTGAGCCTGAGCGAGCTTCGCGGGAGCGCGGTGCTCCTCGACTTCTGGGCGACGTGGTGCGGCCCGTGCCGGGCGGAGGCTCCCATCGTCGACCAGGTCTCGCGCCGCTGGCGTGACAAGGGGGTGGTCGTGGTGGGCGTGAACACGGACCTGCCGGATCAAGGCGATCCGAGGGCGTTCGCGATGGCCCACGGTCTCACGTACCCCATCGTCCACGACACGGCGGGCCAGGCCCAGCGCGCGTTCGCCGTCGACAGCCTGCCGACGCTGGTCGTCGTGTCGCGCACCGGGAAGATCACCGCGGTCCGGACGGGGATGACGGACGACGCGGAGCTGGAGCGGCTGATCCGCCAGGCCTTGTAGGCGCCAGCGCGACGAAGTAACGACGCCCGCTCGCGGCGTGCACACCGACGTCGACCTCGGCGTCGAACGTGGCGCGCAGGAGCTCGGGCGTCATCACGTCGCCGGGCGGGCCAGCGGCGACGACCCGGCCCTCGCGGAGGAGCACGACGACGTCGGCCACGTTCGCCGCGGCGTCGAGGTCGTGCATGCTGACGACGCAGGCGAGGCCGTCGCGGCGGGAGAGCTCCACGAGGAGCGCGTTCTGCTCGAGGCGGTGGCGCACGTCGAGGAACGCGCCCGGCTCGTCGAGGAGGAGGACGCGCGGACGCGCCGCGAGGGCTCGCGCGACGGCGACGCGGCGTTGCTCGCCACCGCTGAGGGTCTCGACGAGGCGGTCGGCGACGCCACCCAGGTCGCAGCGCTCCATGGCCTCGTCGACCGCGGCGCGATCTTCGGCGCGCTCGCGCATCCAGCCGCTCTGATGCGGCGCCCGCCCCATGGCGACCACCTCGCGCACCCGGAACCCTGCCGCCGCCTCCTCGGTCTGCGGCACCAGGGCGACCTCGCGCGCCGCCAGGCGCCGCTCGATGGCGCGCACGTCCTTCCCGCCGATGCGCGCGATCCCCGCCTGGGCCGGGAGAAGGCCCGCCGCCACGCGGAGGAGCGTCGATTTCCCGGCTCCGTTCGGTCCGAGGAGCGCCGCCACCTCGCCCGCCCGCACCGACAGGTTCACCCCTTCGAGCGCGGGGGCGGTCCCCGCCGCGCGGTACCCCCCGTAGCCGGCCGTGACGCCATCGAGCTCGACCATGAGGCCGGAGGGCGAGATGGCCGCAGGGAGGACGGGGCTCGCTTCTGTCACGTTTGACTCCGCGCGTTAGTGTATCTTCGAGTGGAAGCGCGCGCGTCACCGCAGCGCGTGGCAAGGAGATCGATCTTGGACACGAAGCCCGAGACGCCCGCCGCTGCACCCTCCGAGAAGCCGCGCCGCATCATCAAGCGGTACTCGAACCGGAAGCTCTACGACACGAAGGACAGCCGCTACGTCACGCTGCTCCAGATCGCCGAGATGGTCCGCGCCGCGGAAGAAGTGCAGATCATCGACAACAACACGAAGGACGATCTCACCGAGATCACCCTCGCGCAGATCATCTACGAAGAGCAGAAGGCTCACTCGCGCAACGTGCCGCTCCAGACGCTGAAGGACTTGATCCATCAGCGAACGGAGAAGGTCCTGGGCGAGCTGCGCGAAAGCCCTCTCGGCCGGCTGATCCCCGGCAAGCCCACGAGCGACCCTCCGAAGCCGGGCGACGTCGCCGAGGCCGCGACCGCCGAGAAGTCGCCGGGCCTCGTCGCGCAGGCCAAGCACACCCTCGAGGACTGGCAGCACCAGATCGACGAGCGCGTGAAGGCCGTCCTTCCGTCCGTCATGCCGTGGCAGCAGCTGCAGCACGAGGTGAAGCGCCTCTCCCAGCGGCTAGAGGAGCTCGAGGCGAAGCTGAAGGCGGCGAGCAGCAACTCGGGAAGCGGGCACGGCGGTCGCAAGGAC
>JBEKGQ010000436.1:0-10774 GCA_050012715.1 Polyangiaceae bacterium | reverse complement strand
GCGCGCCATCGTGGAGCACAAAGGCCGCGCAGCGGCTCCCGCGCCGCCCCCGGGGGCAGGCCGCCGGGTGATGCTCGCCTGGTACCGCCCCGGCCAGGACGTGGTCGTCACGTCCTCGCAGGGAGGGACGCTCGCGGACGCCGTCGCTTCGGCTGCCGAGGCGCTCGGCGCGAGCGTCAAGGACGGGGCCGCCGGCGCCGGACGGCTCGAGCTCGACGTTCCGACGAGCCTCGGCACGGTGAGCGTCGAACAGGACGAGGAGCGGCCGCTCCCGCAGGTGGGCCTCGAGGGCGTGCTGGTCACCGGCGACGACGGGAAGACGGGGGTGATCCTCCCGGCCGAGATCGTGGACCGTGGCCTCGGCCGCGAGGGAAAGACGTCGGGTTTTCTGCACACGCGCCTCGCGCCGCTGCTCGCCACGCGCGCCGGCGTTGCCGCGACGACCCTCCCGACGATGCGGGCCTATCGCTTCGGCGCCACCACGTTCGTCGAGTCGGCGTCGCACGACCAGTCCCGGGTCGTCGTGCGCGGCATGGTGGAGCGACCCGCGGAGGTGACGCCGGAGCGGCTCCTTGCGGGCGTGCGGCACGGCGCCGACTACCTCGCTCGCGTCATGAACGCGGAGGGACGCTACGTGTACATGTACCACCCGCTGGAGGATCGCGACGACGCCTCCTACGGGTGGCTCCGCCACGCCGGCTCGACGTACGCGCTCTTCGAGGCCTACGAGGAGCTCGGGACGCCGCTCTATGCCGCCAAGGGGGAGCTGGCCCTCCAGTACCTGAAGGCCCACCTGCACGACGACCCCGAGAGCCAGGGCAAGTACGTGCTCGACACGCGCGACGAGGAGCAGCAGAAGGTCGGCGGGGCGGGACTGTCGCTCCTCGCGTTCGCGAAGGCGGCGGCGCTGACGGGCTCGCGCGCGGAGCTCGAGACGATGCACTCCCTCGCCCGGACCATCCTCAAGGCCGAGTACGAGGACGGGCACTTCCGCTCGAACGCCGACGTCGAGCACGAGACCGGCAAGAAGCTCAAGCGTGAGCCCGTCTACTACCCGGGCGAAGCCGTCCTCGGCCTCATGCGCCTCTATGCCATCGACCCCCAGTCGGCCTACCTCGACGCTGCGCGGCGGGGCGCCGACTGGGTGGTGCACGTGCGCGATGCGCTCGTGTCGGAGGACAATCAGGAGCACGACCACTGGATGTCTTACGCGATGAACGAGCTCTACCGCGTGACGAAGGACCGCGCGTACCTCGACTTCGCCTACAAGATCGCCCGCGCCATCCAGAAGAAGCAGCGCACCCCGGCGGACGCCGCCGCGCCGGACTTCGTGGCGACGTTCTTCGAGGGGGAGACGACGCCGGGGTCGACGCGCCTCGAGGCGTACGACGCCGACATCGTGGTGGCCCGCTTCGCGGGGGAGAGCGACGCATGGCTCCTCGGGCCGGCGAGGGAGCTCGCCCGGGAGACGCTCGGGCAGCAGTTCGATCCGGACAACGACTACTGGCTCAAGAACCCCGCCAAGGTCGAAGGGGGCGTGCGAGAAAGCCTGTTCGTCCCCGACGTGCGCATCGACTACGTGCAGCACGCGATGAGCGCGTGGCTTCACCTCGCCCGCAGCCTGCGAGATCCCGCCTACGGGAAGTCGGGCGTCCCCTCCCAGGATCCCGTGCGCGCCGCGCCGGCCCCGTCTCCGTAGAGACGCTCCGCGCGCGTGCTCCACGCGAGGCTCGCGCAGAAAGCGAAGCTTCCGGGCGAAGCGGACGCAATGTTTTCGGCCGCCCGGGCGTTCCAGGGCGGAGACCCTCGCGAATTGCGCTGGCCTCGCCCTTGCTCCCTCGCTCCCCGGGAGGCCCATCCCCATGACCGCTTGCGCGTACCGAAGCCTCGAACCGGTCCTTCGCCAGCGCTTCACCGAGCTCCAGGAGCGCCGCGCCCTGGATGCCACCTCCGTGGATGCCGCGCAGCGCGTCGCTCGCCGGCGGGTCGGTCGGGCCGTGGCGGGCGGAGTGGGCGTCGCGATGGCCCTCGCCGCGTTCGCGTCCGCGCTCCACGGGTTCAAGTCGAGCTTCCCCTCGGAGGGCGGCACGGCGACGGAGCTGCTGCTGCTCGCATGGCCGGTCGCCCTCGTCGCCGGTGGGCTCGCGCGGCTCCTGGCGCGCCTGCTGGTGGCGTTCGGCGGGTACGTGCCGCTGTCCGGCGATCCCGGCGCTGACCTCGCGCGGCTGGAGGCGGTCGATCCCCTCCGTGACGCGCGCGAGCTCGCGACGGCCTGGGAGCGCTCGAGCGCCGCGCTGCCGATGGCGGCCTCGTCGCTGCTCGCCCCGCTCACCATCCACGCGATCGTATGGTTCGGGCTCGACCGCCCCTCGACGCTCGCCTCGGGCATGGACGACTTCGGCGCGTGGATTGGTCTGAGCGCGATCATCGTCGGCCACGCGCACCTGGCCCTGCTCGTCTGCGCCGTCCGCTGGGCCTGGCGACTCCCGCGAGTCGACACCTACGAGCTTCGGGTCTGCCGCGGCCAGGGGTGGGGCAAGGCGCTGCTCGTGAGCGCCGGCGTCGCGTGCCTGCCCGGCGTCGTCCTCCTCGCGATCCCGCCCATCCTCGTCGCGGTGACGGGGCTCGCGTTCGTGCCGCTCATGTACCACCTGACGGCGCGCACCATCGAGCGTGAACGGACGGCGCTCCAGGCCGCGAATTAGCGCCGAGCGCCCTCGTCCACCCGAGGTAGCCTGGGGCTCATGACGCGTCCGGCCGTCGCCGTCATCGGAGGTGGAGCCTGGGGACTCGCGCTCGCGGGCGCCGCGGCGCGCACCGGCGGTCCGACGCGGCTCCTCTCGCGACGCGCGCACGATGGCGCGCTGCCCGCAGGCGTCACCCTGGCCCACGACGAGGCCGAGGTGGCCGCTCACGCGCGCCTCATCCTCCTCGCCGTCCCCTCCGGCATCGCGCGCGAGGTGGCCCGGCGTCTCGGGGCCCACGTCGACGGCGGTCACTTCGTCGTGCACGGCGTCCGCGGGCTCGTCGGTGAAGCGATGGAGAGCATCTCGAACGTCGTCCGCGACGAGACACCGGTGCGCCGGGTGGGCGCGCTGGGGGGGCCCGCGCTGGCCGCCGACCTCCTCGCGGGGCGACCCAGCGTCATGGTCTGTGGCTCGCACTATCCGGAGGTCAATCGCGCGCTCGAGGCGGCGTTCGGCTCGCCGAGCCTGCGTCTCTACGCGACCGAGGATCTCCTCGGCCTCGAGTGGGCGAGCGCGCTCGTGGGGTGCATCGCCATCGGCGTCGGCTACGCGCGCGGCGTCGGTCTCGGTCCCGGCCTCATCGCCGCCGTCATCACGCGAGCGGTCGAGGAGGGGGCGCGCCTCGCGGCGGCGGCCGGAGGCAACGAGCGGACGCTGTTCGGGCTCGCCGGCTACGGCGACCTGCTCGCGTCCATCGCGCAGGCGGAGCGCCCCGAGGTCCTCGTCGGCGAGGCGCTCGCCGCGGGCAAGACCCTGGAGCAGGCGCTCTCCCACGTCAACCAGCGGGTGGAGGCCGTCGAGCTCACGGCGCGCATCGTGACGTGGGCCGAGGCGGCCGGTATCCGTGTTCCCGTGTTCGAGGCCCTCGCGCGCGGCATCTTGCGCGGGCGCGCCACGGACGCGCTCGTCCGCGAGCTGATGACCGGTCCGATCATCCGCGGCTGACGCGATCAGCCCGCCTGGCGCTCGCTCACCGGGGGCGGTCGGACGCTGGATCGGACGTCGACGCTGAGCGTCGCCCGGGCCCGCGCCAGCTTCTCCGAGGCGCAGAACGCCAGGAGGTCCCCTCGCTTCTGCTCCAGCGTCAGCTCGGCGATGTTGCGCGTCTCGGCCCTCAGGCGCGCCATCGCCACGCGGAGATCGCCGCAGAGGAGCAGCCCCGCGCGCTGCGCCGTCAACTCGACGCTCTTGACCCACGCCGCGAAGTCGACGCGACCGTCGCGCGCGTCGAACCGGCGCACGGCGACGTCGAGCCGCTTCTTGGCCTCCGCGTCGACGTGCCGCGCCAGAAGCTTGCGCTTGCGCGCCGCGGCGTCGGAGAGGTGTGGAGGCACGGGGAGCTCGGGGAGGATGAGCTTCACCGCGCCGAGAAAGAGCGCCGAGAGCTCGGCGATCGTCGGGTAGTGCACGAGGACGTAGTGCTCGGGCCGGTAGTACGTGAGGTGGCGGCCGGCGAGGAACGCCAGGTCCTTCGCGGTGAGCCCGCGCAGCACGTCGGGCCCCAGCGCGGTCGACGGCACCGCCACGGGGACGGCGCCGATGCCGCCCGGCACGTTGTCCATCACGTAGATCTCCGGCGCGTCGACCGAGAGCACCTGGGCCGCCCACTGAAAGGACCGGACGGCCGAGACGGTGCTCGTAGCGCTCTGCCGGCGGGACGTATCGAGGACGACGAGCTTCTTCGCGTCTCGGAGCTCCTCGACCCGCGCGGCGGCGGCCGCGTCGACGATGGCGCGGAGCACGTCCGCCACGACCTCGTCGGCGCCGGGCGCCCGGAGCAGCTCCTCCCATCCCACGGCGTCGAGGGATCGCGCGGGCCGGATGGGGCCGTCTTGGCGGTACTGGTCGACGACGAGCTGGGCGTCCATGTCGGCGGCGCCCAGCTCCTCGAGCGCCACCGCGGCGAGCCACGCGCGGTCCGTCCGGCCGGCGCGATGGTGGAGCGCGAAGAGGCGGGCGTAGGTGCTGGCGCGGAGGGGCGCGTACTGCGCGATCTTCTCGAACTCGATCACCGCCTGGCCTTCGTCGCCGCGGGCGAGGTGCAGATCGGCGAGCATCGCGCGCGAGTCCACGTCGCCGGGCTTGCAGCTCACCGCGCCGGTGAACGCCTCGACCGCCCCCGGACCGTTGCGCGTCTTGTCGCGACGCAAGACGCCGAGCTTCCGGCAGGTATCCCAGGCGCGCTCGACGTCGCCGAGGCGGGCGAAGCGGTCCACCATGCGCGTGTACCCGGCGTCGAGGGCCTCCCACTCGCCGCGGGCGGTGCGAACCGCGACGAGCGCGTTGAGCGCGCGGTCGTGCCGGGGATCGTCGTCGAGGGCGCGATCGAGCAGGCTCAGGCCGCGATCCTCGTCGCGGATGCGGCCGAGCGCGACGTCGGCGGCGGCGAACCGGAGCGCGGCTCGCTCGCTCGCGTCGTCCGTGATGTCCGCCAGCTCGGCGAGGACCTCGACCACGCGCGGCCATCGATGCAGGCTCTCGTAGGCGGCGCGCAGCGCGTCGAACACCGCGCGATCGCGCGGGTCGACGGCGTGGGCCTCCTCGAGCGCCCCGGCCGCGCCGCGAGGGTCCGCCAGGTCCGTCGCATGGGTGCGCGCGATCGCGAGGAGCTCCGCGACGCGCGCGGCCGGCTCGTCGAGCGTGGCCAGGCGCTTTCGCCGCCACTCGATGGCGCGACGGTGCTCCTTGGCCTCCGTCGCGAGCTCGACCAGGGCGTCGAGGGCCCCGCCGTGCCTCCGGTCGGCCCCGAGGGCCTTCTCGAAGTTGAGCTCGGCCTCGCGGGGCTTGCCCTGCGACCGCTTCACTTCGCCGATGCACGCGTAGATCGAGGCCCGCACCCCCCCGTCGCCCTCCGGCGCGACCATCAGGGCGGCCTTGTATCCGGCGAGCGCCTCTTCCCATGCGCCGCGCGCGCGGGCGCCAGCGGCGAGATCCAGCAACGGCTCGAAGGGAGGTAGGGACGGCTGCGTGACCCGCGCCGGCGGTGGCGTCTGCACGATGGAGGGCGCGGGGCGGGACGGAGGGGGAACGCTCCGCAGCGCCGCCGCGACGTGGACGACGGCGGGCGGCTCGAGGAGCAGGCTCTCCGTGCGCCCGCGCACGAAGGTGAAGCTCTGCACGCCGTCATCGGCCGGGCGCGCGCGCAGCCGCTCGTAGACCATCGACACCGGCGCCGCCCCGCGATCATCGTGCGCCTCCGGATCGTCGAGGGCGGCGAGAAGGCGGCCCGTGAAAGGCCATGCGTCGTCCGCTGCTCCGGTCCCTGGATCCGGGCGCACGCCGAGCAGGACCCCGTAGCCACGGGACCGGGCGTCGAGCGCCTGCACGATGGCGTCGACGTGGCTCGCGGCGAGCAGGGCGTCGCTCGGGCCACCGTCGCCGGTCGAAGTCGGCCTCGAGCTCCGCGGTCGTCGCCACTTGCACGACGTGGTGGCCGCCCCGCGAAAGCACCGCCGACACACGTCCCAGCGGGCCTGCCACGACCGAGACGTTCCCCTGCACCGGCACGACGAAGCGCGGCGGCGCGACGACGACAGCGTGGCGCATCGGACCGGAAGCTTACCCGAAGAGGGTGACCAGCGGAGCGTGATCGGAGTCCACCGTGGGCGGAGTAACGCCGTCCGCGACGGGCGCATGCTCGCGGAGATCGGCGTTCATGAATCGCGCTCCTCGCAGGTGCCCGTAGAGCCCGGAGGTGGCGAGGATGTGGTCGATCTGCGTCCGGCGGCCGTCGTGCATCGCGCTGAAGCGCACCTCCGCGTCGACGCCCGCCGCACAATCGAAGAGCTCCCCGGGACCCTCACCCTGGCCCTGCACCGCGCGCACGACCGGGGAGCCCGGCACGTCGTTCAGATCGCCGACGACCGCCACCCGTGCGTAGGGATCGAGCGCCAGCGCGTCGTCGACGAGCCGGCGCACGTGAAGGGCCTCGGCCGCGCGCCAGATCTGGCTGCGGACGGTGGCCTCGGAGCGCATGGCGGCGCTGGTGGCGGGGACCTCGAGACCGGATGGATCGCGCGCCGGCACCGGTCGCGACGACTTGAAGTGCGCCACCAGGACCTCGACCGGGCCGAGACCGGGCGCGTCGATCCTCGCCTGCACGATGCCTCGCCGGAGCGGGATCCGCGTGCCGAACGGGGGAGGATCCCCGGCCTGGAAGACGGGGAAGGGCAGGGACTCGGCGGTGTGAACGCGCGACGACAGGATCGGCAGGCGAGAGACCAGCGCACAGCGGATGCCGCGGCGGTCCGGCGTCCCCATCACCGGCTCGCCGTAGCGGCGACCCCAGATAGCCCTCCGTCCACACGGCGTTAGCCAGCGCGGGGCCGACGAGCCCGGGGGGTACGCTCTCGTCGATCGACAGCGTGCCGCCTCGCCCGCTGACGACCACCGTCTCGGCGTTCGACCAGTGGTCGGGGTTGGTCTTCTGCGACGGGGGCGCGCCCTGAAGCTCCGGGAGCGGCGTGGCGATGGCTCCCGCTCGCGGGGCGGACGTGCGCCTCGCGCGGACGTCGACCACGTCGCGCAGCCGCAGCCACCGAGCCGAACGCGTGCCCCTCTGCACGACGAGGCGCCGGTTCGTGATGGCGACGAAGCGAAGGTGCCAGCGGTCGTACATGAGCCCGTACGCGATGAACGCAAAGCCGACGACGAGCGGCGCGAGGAGCGCGCCGAGGACCACGTAGAGGACCTTCTGCCGGGCGTGTCGTGGGCGCGCGAAGAAGACGACCCGCTCCCCCGCTTCGAGCGGAACGCCGCAGACGGTGACGAGCGGATCGCCCGGAACAATCGGCGCCGGCTCCGGGGACGGCTCCGGCGCGAGGTCCGGATCCGAGGAGAGCATCGCGCGCTGCTCCAGCATCGTCCCCACAGGCAACCAAAGTAGACCCGCGGCGGGATGAATCAACAGCCTCCCGAAGGTCGGCTACAATGTGCGTCAATGGACCTTCCGTCGGAGAACGCGCTTCGCTGGATCGTGCGCAGCTACGCGCGTCTCCGGGCCCGGCACGGCGAGGCCTTCGCCGATCCCGCGCTGGTCCAGCCGACCGGTGCGTTCTTCCCCGACGAGTTCCGCCTCGACGCATCCAGCGTCGAGCGCCTGCTCCGCCGGCTCATCGGGTACTCGCCGGTCGCCGACGACGTGGGCATCGAGCTCGCCTTCATCGAGGCCTCGCACGACGGCGGGGGCGGGTGCGGCTCCGGGGCGTGCGGACCGGGCGGCCGCCCCGCGGGCGCACGCCCCACCGTGCAGGAGCTCGACGACGGCTACCGCGTCTTCGTCGCCGCGACGGACGTGCCCAACCCCGATCTCCTGACCACGTCGCTGGCGCGCTCCGTGGGCGCGCTGACGCTGCTCGAGGCCGGCGAGGAGGTCGACCCGGGGGACGAGGAGATCGCGGGCGTCGCCTGCGGGCTCGGCGTGCTGCTGGCGGGCGGCGCCTCGGTCTGGGCGAAGTCGTGCGGAGGTCTGCGAATGGCGCAGGCGACGACCCTCCCGGTGGAGGAGCTCACCGTCGCGCTCGCCCTCTTCGTCGCGATCCACGACGCGAAGCCGTCCGACGCCCGGGCGCACCTCGGCGCGACGCAGCGCGAGGCGTTCGATCTGGCGGTCGCCTGGGTCGAGTCGAATCCGCTCCTCCTCGAGAGCCTGCGCGATCGCCCGGCCCTGCTCGAAGGGGGCGCCTTCGAGCTCGAGCCGGTCCGCAGCCTCGTCGGCCGCTGGTTTCACAAGCGCAAGCTCGACCGGGAGCTGCGCGCGCCGGCCTCGCCCGCCCCCGCGCCCATCAGCGACGACAAGCGCCGGCGCCTCGAGGAGGCGCGAGCGCTGGTCGACGAGGTCCTCGGCGGCGAGTGAACGACGAGCGAGTGAGCGCCTGAATGGAACGCCAGCCCCCCGTCGCGCCGGCCGACGAGATCGATCTCTACGTTCGTACCTACACGTCCCTCCTGCGCTCGACGGGTGACGTCGACGTGCGCGCCTTCGAGGAGGCCCACGCGTTCAGCGCGTCGTCCCTCCACGAAGGAGCGATGGAGCTCGTGCCCGACGTCAGCGCGTTCGCCTACGCGGCGGGGCGCCTCCCGCTGGAGATGCCGGACACGAAGCGCATCGTCCTCGGGCAGTCGCACGAGCTCTTCGAGGCGGCCGGATTCGACGTGCGAACCTGGCGCATCGTGAAGACGCGCGGCCGGCGCCGGCCGCTCCGCTACGACGACGCCGGCACGCTGGCCGTCTTCATCGCCAGCGCGAGCGACATCGACGACCTCGTCCCGATGGTCACGGCGTACCAGATCGAGTGGAACAAGATGCACGCGCGCCTGCAGTCGTCGACTCACGGGATGCCGCGCGCCGAGGTCGCGTCGGCGCTGGGGCTCGACGAGGCGAAGATGAGCAAGCTCGTGGAGGCGTTCGGCGGCGGGCGCTTCGAGCACGCCATCCGCGCCGTGGCCGCGGCGCCGCTCGATCTCAAGATCCGCATGCTCGCCGCCTCCCACTCGCAGTACCAGCGCGCGGCTCAGCGCTGGTGGAGCGGCGTCGAGCCGGCGACGATGCGCAAGGCGCCGCGCCGACGCCCGGTCTACTTCGTGTCGTCGAACACCCACGCCATCGCGAACCTCGTCGGGGGCTATGCCCGCTCGCACGCCGACGACATCGCCGCGTGGGCGAGTCGCGACAACCCCGAGAACCTGGCCCGCGACGTCGAGCAGGCCCTCGCCGGCGAGGACGACGCGCTCACCGCGTCCATCCTCTACTACCTCCTCCGCGGCTGGATCCACGCCGACGACAGCGGCGAGCGAATCCATCGCGTGCGCTCCTTCGAGGAGCTGGCGGGGCTCTCGCACCTGTCGACCCCGGGGCACGTGGACGTCGACGCGCAGATCATCGAGGTCGCGCGCCTCGACGCGCGGTGCCTCGATCCACGCCTTCACGTCGAAGGGCTCGACGCGCTGCGGGCGAGTGACGCCATCATCCTCAACATCGACTACCCGCTCGGGATGGCCGCCTACTACCTGCTGTCGCGTCTCGGGCAGGGAGTGGGTGAGCTTCGCGGCGTGTACGTCATGGGAAAGGCCGCGACGCTCAACGGCCGGGTGGGGGACGTCTCGCTCTCCGGCGTCTGCTACGATGAGCACTCTCGCAACACGTTCCTCTTCCGGAACGCCTTCAGCGCGCGCGACGTGGCCCCGTATCTGCTCCGTGGCAGCGTGTTCGACAATCAGGCGGCCCTCACGGTGCGCAGCGCCTTCCTCCAGAACCGCCGCTACATGACCGCGTTCTACCGCGGTGGATACACGGTGCTCGAGATGGAGGCCGGGCCCTTCCTCGGGGCCGTCTACGAGCTCATCTACCCGCACGCGATGCCGAGGGACGAGATCGTGCATCTCACCGACAAGACGCCGTTCGACCTGGGCTTCCTGCACTATGCGTCGGATACGCCCTATTCCCGACGCCAATCGCTCCTCTCGAAGAGCCTCAGCTACTTCGGCGTCGACAGCACCTACGCGTGCGCCATCGCCATCGTCCGCCGGATCCTCCAGCAGGAGGTCGCGCGGGTGAATGAAGGCCGTACCTAGTCCCGCGTCGGCTTGCCCAGGAGCGTCGCTCGCGTGACCGCGCCCTCGTCGCCGAAGCGATCGGCGATTCGGGCCGCGACCTCCTCGACGCGCCGGCGCTTCTCTCCGCGCTCGTCGCGAAAGAGCGTCGGAGCCGGGGACCCCTCGGTGATCCCGCTGACGCTCACCCCCGTAAGGCGCACCCGCCGCCCGTCGAGCGGAACGCGCGCGAGCAGCTCGACGGCGGCCCGGTGAATCGCGTCGGTGTCCTGCACCGGCTCCGGCAGGGTGGCCCGGCGCGAACGGATCGTGAAGTCGGCGTACTTCACCTTCACCACCACCGTACGCGCGGAGAGGTGCGCGCGAACGAGCCTCCGCGCGATCCGCCCCGCGTGGTGGAGCAGCGTCGGCGCGATCGCCTCGGCCCCGACGAGGTCCTCCTCGTAGGTCTCCTCCGCGCCGATCGACCGAGCCTG
>JBEKGQ010000435.1:0-6309 GCA_050012715.1 Polyangiaceae bacterium | reverse complement strand
CGGCGTCGCCGAGCGGGCGAACGATTACGTGAACCCGATCCTCGACGCGCTCGAGAAGAGCGGCTGACCGATCCAGCAACGAGCGAGAGAAAGAGCCTTCGATGCCCCATCCCACCGCCCCCGGCAAGCCGCTTCGCGCCTATGGCGACCGCGATGGAGACGGGATGCTTCAGATGTCCTTCGTCCTCCAGGTCCCGGTCTCGGGCCGGGCGCGCGAGGCGGCCAAGCGCTTCGCCGAGATGCACGGGCTGAAGGAGCCGATCGTCGCGACGATGGAGGAGTGCGCCGAGGGGTTCTCGTTCTTCGTCGTCTACGGGCACTCGAAGCACGCCATCGACGTCAGCGCGATCGAGGTCCCGGAGATCCGGACGGAGGCGCTCTCCCGCGAAGACATCGAGACGCGCATCAAGACGCGGCTCGGGCGGAAGATCGTCGTCGTGGGGGCGTGCACGGGCTCGGACGCGCACACCGTCGGGATCGACGCGATCCTCAACTACAAGGGCTACGCGGGCGACAAGGGCCTCGAGAGCTACAAGGGCTTCGAGGTGTACAACCTCGGCGCGCAGGTCGAGAACGACCAGCTGGCGGCGCGCGCGCAGGCGCTGAAGGCCGACGCGATCCTCGTCAGCCAGGTGATCACCCAGCGCAACTGCCACAAGGAGAACGGGCGGGCCCTCGTCGAGTTGCTCGAGCACCAGGGCTGGCGGAAGGACGTCATCCTGCTCTTCGGCGGTCCGCGCGTGGACCACCAGCTCGCGCTGGAGCTCGGGTTCGACGCGGGCTTCGGCCCCGGCACCAAGCCCGGCGACGTGGCGTCGTACCTCGTGGACCGCCTCTGCGGCGGCGCGACGGCCGCCGTAGCGACGGCCTAGGCGGCGCGGACGACGCGGAGGCGGCGGCTCGGGGTGACGCTGCCGTGGCGCGCCTCGATGAGCTCCTCGATGACGGCGTGGCAGGAGCCGCAGTCGTCGCCCGCGCAGCAGGCGGCGGTCACGTCGTCGACGCTCCGGGCCCCCGCGTCGATGGCGGCCTTCACGGTCTCGTCGGTCACGGCTCGGCAGACGCAGACGTACATCGCTGACCCTCATCCATCAGCATAATGAATTCGGTTTTCAAGTCCAGGAGCCTCGGAGCGAAATCTTGCCCGAGAGGCCTGCGCAAGCACCTGAACGGCGTGCCTCTAGAGGCCCGTTATTCTTTGCGGATCTGCTGGGAGAGGTAGTGTGCGTCGCCCACCTGTTTGACGAGCTCGAGCTGGGACTCCAGCCAGTCCACGTGGTGCTCGGAGTCGACCAGGATGTGGGTCAGCAGGTCTTCCGACGCGTTGTCGCCCACATCACGGCAAAGCTTGATGCCGGCGTTGAGCCGCGGCGGCGTCGTCATCTCGAGGGTGAGGTCGTTCTTCAGGACCTCGATCGGGCTCGTCCCGATCGCGAGCTTGCCGAGCTTCTGCAGGTTGGGCAGCCCCTCGAGGAAGAGGATCCGCTCGATGAGCTTGTCGGCGTGCTTCATCTCGTCGATCGACTCTTCGTAGATCTTCTTCGCGAGGTAGTCGTAGCCCCAGTTCTTGCACATGCGCGCGTGCAAGAAGTACTGGTTCACGGCCGTCAGCTCGCCGGTGAGGCACTCGTTGAGGAGGTCGATGATCCGGGGGTCGCCCTGCATGCCGACGACTGTACCTCACCTCGGCAGGTCGACGGTGAGCCATACGTCGACGCCGTCGCGCCCGATGCGATGGGCCGCGGTCGCTCGCACGACGACGCAGCCGCACGGATCGTGGAGCTCGAGGGCGCCCACCGCGGCGACGAGCTGACGGGCGTCGAGGTCCATGTCCGCGCCGGCGCGCGTCGTCACGCGCGAGCCGAGCGGCAGCGCAAGCCGGGCTCCGCCGGTCCATCCGGTCAACGCGAGGAAGCCGCTCGACGGCTCGAGCGGCGCGTCGACCAGCGCCCGCGCGACGAGCGGATCCACGCCGTCGCGCTCGGCGACGTGGGCGCCGAGGTTGAGGCCCGAGGCGGGGCCGATGCGCGCCCGGGCCACGAAGGCGCCGCCATCGTTGGTGGACGAGGAGGACCCGCCGGGGGCGAACGTCCGCGCGAAGTCGGCGCGAAGGCCGAGCCAGTCCCCGCTCGCCGCGGCGCGCGCCCGCAGCGCTCCGAGCGCGGACGCGCCCTCGCCCACGACGCCCCCCGACGCATCGAGCTCCGCCGCCCCGCGCGAGCCCCATCGCCCGACGGCGTTGGCCCAGCCGAGCGACGCCACCCACGCGGCGCCGCTCGAGGTGGCCATCCCCCTCCCCGCCGGCACCACGAGCACGTCGCTCTCGCGGGTCGCGATCGCCGCCACCTCGAGTCGCGGCTCGCTGCGGTGCACCCACGGTCCCTCGCCCTCCGCGCCGCCGGTCGCTCCCCACGCGCGCGACACCGGCAGCCCCAGGGCCGCCCGCACCTGCGCCGCCCCGTCGACGCCCGACTGCGTCCCGTCGTCCGCGACGTCGCCGAGCCCGCGCACGGCCAGCGTGGCCCCCACCGGCCCCGCCCTCGTCGCGAGCAGCGCGCCCCCCTCGGCGCGCGCGAACGTCGTCGTCCCCACCGCCGTCTCGTGCACCGCGCCGCCCTCCACCGTCGCGTCGTAGGCCCCGGCGCCCCCGAGCCCGTCGGCGCGCCGCGCGGACACCATCGGGCCTCCGGCCCCGAGGTCGGCGCCGTCCCCACCGCGCAGCGCCACGTCGCGAACGCCCGACGAGAGCGTCCAGCCCTCGACCCGCCACGCCTCGGCGACCTCGGCCCGGTCGAACGGGCGCGCCGCCGCCTCCACGTCCGTCGTCGCCCGGACCGCGCGCGCCCCACGCAGCGCGTCGACCGCCCACGCCGCGTCCGCCGCTCCCGCCGCGTTCCCGAGCGCGCTCCCGGTCGCGGTCACGCCGACGCCGCTGTCGCCGCGCAGATCGTCCCAGCGCACGCGGGTCTGCGTCGCCGACGTCCTCAGGCCGACCTCCGTCGCCACGCCGCCGTCGAGGTAGCCGCCGGCCCGCAGGTCGAGCCCGCGCACCGTGTCGCCGCGCGTCCAGGGGATGTGCACGCCGTCGCCGACGAAGAGCCCGTCGGCGCCGCGCCACTCGACGTCCGGGGGCAGGACGCCGAAGCGCCCGGTGTCGCGCAGCCAGAAGACGGGCGCCCACGCCACCGGCACCCCGAACACCTCGAGGACCGGGTTGCGCAGGATGAGGTCGTGCGGCGGCGCGACGGTCGCCCCCGTGAAGCGCACCGAGAGCGGCGTCCCGAGGCAGGGACAGAAGGCGAGCGTGCCGTCGCCCCGCAGCTCCGCGCCGATGGGCACGCGCCGTAGCTGGAGGGACTCGCCCGTCAGGTGGAACGGCGGCTCGTCGACGTGCACGTGCCCGACGATCGTGAGCGCCCCGGCGCGGGCGTCGAAGCGCACCTCGTCCGCCCCGAACGCGACCGGGACCGGCGGCGGCGAGCCGGTGGGAGGCGGCGAAGGCTCCTCGGCGCGTGCGACCCCGGGCGCGAGCGCCACCCCGGCGACGCCGGCCGTGACGGCGACGAGCGCCCTCAGTGCCCGGAGGGCGGCGGAGCGGCGGCGGGGGCGGCGGACGTGATCGCCGGCGGCGCCGGCGCGGTCGACGCCGGAGGCGGGGGCGGCGGGCTCGATCCGCCCGGCAGGTAGTCGCCCTTGGGGAACTCGATGCGGAGCATCGCGCCGCCCTCCTTCGCCGCATCCATCGACACCGTCGGCGTCGTCTGGGCGCGAAGGTCGACCACGAACCAGAGGTCCTTGCCGTGCGGCACGAGGCGCGCGCTCGCCACCGGGGTGTTGAAGTGCACCGTCACGAGCGGGTTGTAGTTGTTCCGCTTGTCGACGTGCGCCCCCTTCAGCACGTAGGTCAGCCTCCCGGCCGCGGGCTTCGCCTCCCACTGGACCGGCTTCGACATGAGCACGAAGAGGCGCGTCGAGCCGTCCCCGAGCGTCTCGAACCCGGGCAGCAGCGCATCCGGCGAGAGCGACTCCGCCCGCGCCACCGGCGCGTGGGGCCGCAGGTGTCCGCCCGGGTGATGCCGCCTCGGCGTCGTCGACCAGCCGTAGCCCGTCGCCGGGTAGGCCGGGGGCGCGGAGGACGCCTCGCTCGCCGCCGGCGCCGCGGTGTCGGCCGTCGCCGGCCCCGCCTGTCCGGCGGGGACCGTCGGAGGAGTCGCCTGCGCCAGCGCGGCCACCGGGAAGAGACCGACGAGCGCCGTCAACAGCGCCGCACGCGCCGGGATGGCCATGGTCGAAGTAGAGCACGCCGTCCGCCGCTGGACCAAATTCGAGCCGGCTGGGCGGCCCTCCGGGCTCGTCAGCGCAGGCCGTTGATGATGCTCTGCTGCCGCGCGGCCTGGGCCGCCTGGGCGGTCGAGCCCGTCTTGTACTTGCCGGTCGCGGCCTCGAAGATCTTGTCGAGGTTCGCCGTCACGTCGAAGAAGAGCCGCGCGTCGGGGCTCCAGAAGGAGTTGTCGAAGCCGCCCGAGAAGGGGCCGCGCAGGGTCCCGTCGCTCGCGATGACGTTCGCCAGGTTGTAGTAGCCGATGCCGACCGACATCTCCGGGATGATCTCGTAGTCGGCCGAGGCGATGAACCAGCCGAGCTGCGTGAACTGCGTGTCGGGGCCGGACGTCACCCCCGTGCTCGAGGGATTCACGACGCCGGTGGGGATCGTGACCCCGGTGTTCGTGGGGGCGTAGTGCCACTGGTTGATGAGGATCCAGTCGAGCGTCATCCCGAGCTTGGGCGTGATCTGGAGACCCGTGTCGAGGATGCCGTAGAGGGTGTGGTCGACGAGGGTCTGCCCGGTGAGCTGGTCGGTCGTGAAGAGCGTGTAGCTCGCCTGCCCCAGGCCCGAGTCGCCCACGCTCTCGCTCGGGTACGAGAACGATCCGTAGCTCGTCGCGGTCGTGGCCTGCGTGAACGCGTGCAGGTACGCGAAGCTGAGGGCGACGCGGGCCGAGTTCATGGCCTTCGCGTCGTCGCCGTTGATGGGGATCTTCTGGCTCACGCCGGCGGTCAGGCCCAGCGTGACGTAGGTGCCGTTGGCCTGGCTCTGCTTCGACGTGGGCCAGAGCGCGCGCAGGCCGGCGCTCACCTTCGTGTTCTTCCAGCGGCCCTCCTTCGCGAGCGGCGTCGAGTAGATGAGGTCCGTCCAGATGTCGCCGAACACGTCCTCGCGGTAGTAGGTCGTGTCCTGGCTGTTCGTGAGCTCCTTGTAGTAGTCGAAGCGCGCCTGCACCCGCCAGTGCTCGTCGAAGTTGTAGCGAGGCCGGAACGAGAGCCACCAGCCGTAGAACGGCACGCGCGAGAGCTCGGCGTTGTCGAGGTAGACGGTCTGCGTCGAGGTGCTCTGGTCCCAGAGGAACGTCGACCCGCGGAAGGGATCCTTGTCCTTGTCCGGGACCTGCTCGGTGCCCTGCCCCTCCTCGGGCTGGTCCTTCAGGCGCGCCTCGGAGGGCGCGGTCGTCTGCGCGAGCGCGCTCGCCGCCAGCAGGGAGACCCCCGCCAGGGCGGTGAGGCCGGCGAGACCGGGGAGGAGACGACAGCGAATCACGTGGTGCGGAGCCCTTTTCGCCGCGAAGACGCGGTGTTGTCAACGGCGGCCGACCATGCAGCTAGCGTTCCCTGCCCTGGAACAATGTAACGACGCGAGATCCCGCGCCAATCGAGCCCGGCCGGCCCTCGCCGTCACGCCGCTGACGGCGGAGCGCCGCCGCCGCGCCCGCGGGCGCACGCTCCCGGGTTGCCTGCCCACCCCCTCCCCTGGTAGGCCCCCGCCATGGATCAGCAGCTCCCCGCCACCGAGATCACCGCCTTGCTGGGTCGAGGAACGCAGTTCGAAGGGAAGCTGCACTTCGAGGGGCGCGTTCGTATCGACGGCGTGTTCAAGGGCGAGATCCAGAGCGACGACACCCTCGTCATCGGCGAGGGGGCGGAGGTGCACGCGGAGATCGACGTGGCGACGGTGATCGTCCGCGGCGGCGTCGTGCACGGCAACATCCGCGCGCGCAACGCGATCGAGGTGCACTCGCCCGGCAAGATCGTGGGAAACCTCCACTCGCCGTCCCTCTTCATCGACCGCGGCGTCGAGTTCCAGGGGAGCTGCCGCATGGACGTCATCGATGGCAAGCCTCCGACGAACAAGCCCGTCCCCGCGGCCACGCCCAGCGCGCCACGTGCGTGAGCTAGGCCCCTGGAGGACGCGAGACCGCACGTGGGACCGTGCTACTTGCACGGTCCCGTTCGTCCTGCTCTTGTGCGCATGCG
>JBEKGQ010000434.1:0-6312 GCA_050012715.1 Polyangiaceae bacterium | reverse complement strand
TGAAGCGGCTCCTCAAGCAGGTCGGCAAGGGCAACCTCCGCATCGAGTCCCGGCTGCGGAAGGGCGACGAGCTGCAGGATTTCTTCGACGCGTTCACGCAGATGGTCGCCGGCTTGCGCGACATGGAGAAGCAGCAGCTCGACGAGCTGGAGAAGGCGCTGGCCGCCCTCGGCCGCGACGCGAAGGACGACGCCAGCGCGTCTCTCCGCCAGGTCCGCGACGCCATGAAGGCCACCCTCGAGGGCTAGCCGAGACGGCTTGGACCGTCGCGGGAGGGGTTCGGGTGCGCCGAAGCTCTCCCGGAGCGCCACCCGGAGAGGTTCGAGTGCGACGAACCTCTCCCGCCGTCACACCCGGAGAGGTTCGAGTGCGCCGAACCTCTCCGTGAGGGGCCGCGCTACCCGATCGCGCCTTCGACGTACTCGACGCTCGTGACGCCGCCCTCGAAGCTGACGGCCGCCGCGTCGATGCGGACGCGCTCGACCTCCTTCATCTTCTCGAGCTTCTCGCGCCACAGACGCTCCACCGCGCGTCGAAGGCGAACCCGCTTCGTGCCCCCGATGCTCTCGAACGGGCCCTGACGCGCGGTGGGCCCGCGCGTCCGCACCTCGACGACGGCGACGAGGGACCCCTTCTGCGCGACGATGTCGAGCTCCAGCGCCCCGAGGCGCACGTTTCGGCCCAGGATCGAGAAGCCCCGGACGACGAGATAGTCGACGACGGCGAGCTCGGCCTTTCGACCGAGCTCGGCTCGCTTCACTGCACGGTGACGCCCGGCGCCGCTCCGCAGTTGCCCGCCGACGGATCGCACGGGGTCTGGCAGGAGCTGCCCGGATCGTACTCCGTCCCGCTCTTGATGCAGTACGCGCCGGTCAGGCCCTGATCCGTGGCGCCGATCGAGCTCACGAGCTGCGTGCACGAGAACCCGCTCGGGCACGTGCAGTAGTTCGCACCGTCGTTCGTCTGCCCGTCGACGTTTGCGCAGCGGCAGGAGCAGTAGACGGCCTTGTCTGCCGTGCGATCGGTGCACTGCGGCAGGATCTGAGCGCCGTTGGTCGTGCTGTCGTAGCCCGGCGGGGAGAGGGTCGTGTCGATGCCGTCGACGACCTGGCCGATTGGCGTGCAGCAACCGTAGGGCGCCGCCATGCCGCCGGAGTACTGGTTCGTCTCGGTGCCGCACGCCGTGGCCGGCGGGGTCGGCGCGCCCGTCGTGGTCTGCCCGTAGGGGCAGGTGACACGGCCCTGGAAGTGGTTCGCCAGGCAGAGCCGCGTCTGGCACTGGAAGCTCTTCGACTCGATGTTGACCTCGGCCTTGTCGAACCCGAGGAACGACTGGCTGTACTCAGCCTCGGGCGTGCAAGGGTCACCGACGCCGGTCGAGTTGCATCCGCCGGTCGCCACGACGAGGGCGATGGTGGCGGAGGCGGCAAGCGCGGCCAGGATTGAACGGGTCATCGTGTCGGCCTTCTCCCTGTATCTGGCAACGGACCGCGCCGCGCGAACGGGACGCGACTCAAACGACGTGAGCGAGCCAGACTCACGCGAGACGACGGGGGAAACCTAATCGACGCGCGGAAACGGCGTCAAGCTCGGTCGGTGACCCGCAGGCGAGAAGCGGGCGAGAAGAAGCGACATTCGCCGGCGGCGGCTGTCTTTGTCCGATGGCCCGAGAGTCCCCGTTCCGTCACGACGCCGGGGCCCACCCAAGCTGGAGACCATCGCGGGCGTCTCCCACCCCGTCCGCGCGGAGCGTCACCCGTGCGGCCGCTCTCGAAAGGCCGGCTTTTCACCTTGACAACTGACGAACGCGCTCCGTACCATCACGGCCGCTCGACGAGAGTATCTTATCAACATCGTTGAGGTTTTTCGATACGCGCGGAAGCTTCTCCATGGCGACGGGCTCTGATGGCTTGGCGAAAAACCGGCCATGGGTGGCGAGGCAAGCGCGCTTTTCGAAAAGGCAATTTGCTCTCCCAGGCGACTCTCATGAGGAGCAACGACGATGCGTAGTTCGATACGTCATGCGCTGACGCGCGGGTTCGCGGTCTTCGGGCTCGCGGGCGCCCTGGTGCTCACGGGCACCCCGACGGAGGCCCAGCAGCCGCGGAAGCCGAAGCCGAAGCCCCCGGCGGGGCAACCCGCGCCGGTCGACCTCGACGCCGACAGCGGCGGCGGCGCGCCGGCCAAGCCCGGCAAGCCCGGCAAGCCGGTCGACAACTCGCCGCCGGCCCAGGCGGGGCAGCCGACGGACGCCGCGTCGCAGGCCAAGCGCCTCTACGAGAGCGAGAAGTGGTGGGACGCCGCGCAGGCGCTCTACCGCGTGTCGACCGGCGAGACGGGCGACGACGAGGGGAACAAGCAGATCGCGCAGTTCAACCTCGCGAAGGCGCTCTACAAGCTCAAGTTCTTCCAGGCCGCGTACTCGATCTTCAGCGAGATCGCCGACAAGCCGAACCACCTGAAATACAACGAGACGCTCCTCTGGCTGGCGAAGCTCGCGACCGACCTGCCGGAGCCGGCGGACATCGTCGAGCGCGTCGGCAAGTACAACGTCGAGCAGGTCGCGAAGTTCAACAACAAGGAGCAGCAGGACCTCTACTGGCAGCTCAACTACCTGCTCGGTCGCTACAAGTACCGGAACGGGCAGTACCCCGAGGCGCTCGGCCTCTTCGAGAAGGTCAACCGCAAGAGCAAGTTCTACGTCCAGGCGCAGTTCTTCGGCGGCATCTCCAACGTGCAGCTCCGCCAGAGCAAGCCGGCGGTGCAGGCGTTCCAGCGCATCCTCGGGGCGATCGAGGAGGGTGACGTCGAGGTCGAGGACGAGGCGCGCATGCGCGACCTCGCGTACCTGTCGATGGCGCGCACGTTCTACTCGGCGAGCATCAAGCTCGACGACCAGACGAACGCGCCGACGGTCGACCAGACGCGCCTCTCGGCGGCGGTGAAGTACTGGAACAAGGTCGACATCAGCAGCGAGTACTGGCTCGACGCGCTCTTCGAGGAGTCGTGGGCGTACTTCATGGCCGGCGACTACAGCCACGCCCTCGGCAACATCCACACGATCGAGTCGCCGTACTTCCCGCACGCGAACTACCCGGAGGCCGACGTCCTCAAGGCGGTCATCTACTTCGCGAACTGCCAGTACGACGACGCGCTGACGATCGTCGCCAAGTTCCGCGGGCGGTACGAGCCGATCCGCGACGCGCTCACGAAGCAGCTCGACGAGTTCAAGAAGTCGTCGAACCCGGAGGACGCGTTCTACAAGTTCCTGAAGGACGTGCGGGACGACAAGGCGCACATGGATCCGAAGATCGGACCCATCGTGAAGACGTCGCTCTCGGACCGGCAGCTCCTCCGCAACCTCGAGTACGTGCGCGTCCTCGACGAGGAGGACAAGCGGTTCAAGAAGGCCCCGAACAGCTTCAAGGGCTCGAAGGTGGCCGATCTCGTGAAGGACTCGGTGCACGACGCGCGCGAGCTCGCGATCCGCAACGCGGGTGACCTCGCGAAGGCCCGGTACGAGCGCAACCTGAGTGACTTGAACGAGCAGCTCCGCAACGGGCAGAAGATCCTCATCGACATCACGGCCGCGCAGCGCAACCAGCTCGACCAGGCCATCCAGGGCGCGCAGGTCACGGTCGAGGAGTCGAAGGCGAACATCGTGAAGCCGGACGACGAGCACGTCATCTGGCCGTTCAACGGCGAATATTGGCGCGACGAGCTCGGGTTCTACCGCCAGACGATCACGTCGAAGTGCGGGAGGTAGTGAGATGATGCGCGTTCTCTCTCTGTGGATGGTGGTCATCGCGCTCGTGGTGGGCGCCGGTACGGCGCGCGCCGCGGGGGGAGACGCTCCCGCCAAGGCGGACGCGCCCGCGAAGCCGGCGGCGATCGTGACCGGCACCGGCGGCGTGTGCGTCTCGGACACGGCGAAGAACGCCCTGTCGGCGTGCCCGGGCGGTCCGCAGCTCAAGCCGGTGCAGGGCAAGCAGCCGCAGATGTCCTTCCACTCGAAGGTGGAGGACCTCAAGAAGGGGACGAAGACCATCGGCATCGGCACCGCGGACGTCGCGATGCTCGCCGGCATCCGCGACCAGCGGCAGACGGCGCTGAAGCAGCGCGTTCTGGCCCTCCTCATCACGGAGATCCAGCAGCTCGAGTCGCTCTTCAAGTCGACCGAGCCGCGCTCGAAGGACCGGCCGATGCTGCTCCGCCGCATGGCGGAGGACTACGTCGAGCTCGAGAACGCCGCGTTCCGCGAGAAGACGGAGGCCGAGGTCAAGCGCGACAACTTCAAGAAGAGCAACCCGCGGGAGGCCGGCAAGCAGCAGGCGATCGCGAACTCGCGCAAGACGACGATGGACCGCTCGCGCAAGGCGGCGATCGCGAACTACACCCACCTCGTCGAGGACTACGCGGGCCAGCCGTCGACCCAGTTCCCGACCAACCCGCCCCCCGCGTACCCCCAGCTCGACGAGGTCTACTACTACCTCGCCTACGAGTACGAGCAGGCGAGCGACACGGCGAACGCGCGGCGCGTCTACCTCGACCTCATCACGAAGACGCCGAACTCGAAGTACATCCCGAACGCGTATCTCGCCTTCGGGGAGCTCTTCTTCAACGAGGCGATGGGCGACCCCACGAAGTGGGATCCGGCGAAGCAGGCGTACATCAAGGTCATCGCGAAGCCGCCGCCCGAGAACAAGGTCTACGGCTACGCCTGGTACAAGCTGGCGTACGTCTTCTGGAACCAGGGCGATCTGCCGCACGCGCTCGACGCGTTCAAGAAGACGATCGACTTCGGGACGCAGTTCTCGCAGCTGCCGAACGCCGGCAAGCTCGCGGAGAGCGCGCGGAAGGACGTCATCCCGGTGTACGCGCTCGCGGGTAGCCCGACCGACGCCTACAACTTCTTCAAGAACCTCAGCGGCGACCAGGCCGGCTCGAACGACAAGACGTTCAAGATGATGGACGACCTGGGCCAGAACTACCTGGACACCGGTCACTATCCCGAGGCCATCTCGCTCTACAAGGACCTCGAGGTCCGCGACAACGCCAGCGACAAGGCGTGCGACTACCAGTCGCACATCACCGAAGCCACGATGGCGATGAAGTCGGGCGACAAGGTCGCCATCGTCCAGGAGCTCAACAACCAGTTCAAGCGGTACGCCACCTACAAGGGCGAGAACCACAAGGACGACGCCAAGCAGCGCTGCGCCAACCGCACCGCCGCGATGGCGACGGAGACCGCGATGGCGTGGCACCTCGAGGCCGTCGGCTCGCAGGGGCAGCGCGGTACGGGCGACCCGAAGACGATGGACCTCGCGTCGCTCCTCTACAAGAAGGTGGGCGACACGTGGGACGCGGCGACGTTCTCGAAGTTCGAGTTCCCGCGCCTCGTCAAGGACGACTGGCCCACGATCTACAAGATCAAATACAACATGGCCGACCTCCTCTACTTCCGGGAGCGCTGGGCGGAGTGCGGCCCCGCGTTCGACGCGGTCGTGCAGGAGGACCCGAAGGGCGAGGACGCGGCCAACGCCGCGTACGCCGCGGTGCTCTGCTACCAGAACATCTACCTCGCGCAGCACCAGAAGGGCTCGGACAAGAAGGGCTCGGGCAACCTCCCCGGCGTCGGCCACAAGATCTCCGAGGACTCGGACGACAAGTACCGTCCGAAGGACATGACCGACGCCCAGAAGTCGATGGTGCAGTCGTTCAACCGGTACGTTTGCTACATCCAGCCGGACAAGAACGACGCGGACGGCCAGAAGCAGCTCATCGAGGTGAAGTACGCGCGCTGCCGCCTCTACTTCGAGGCGCAGCACTGGGAGGAGGCCGCCGCCTGCTTCAAGGAGATCGCGTACGACCACCCGGACAACGACTCCGCGGTCTACGCCGCGCAGCTCTACCTCGAGAGCATCAACGTCCTCACGTTCCACGGGCTGCCGAACCGGAACGGGTGCATCGACGACATGATCACCGACGTGCCCAAGTTCATCGACATGTTCTGCAGCGGCGACAAGATGCAGAAGAACGAGGACACCTGCACGATCCTCACGAAGGTGCAGTGCGACATCCAGCGCCTGCGCGCGCAGAAGATCGTCGAGGAGGCGGACAAGGGCGGCAACAACGCGCTCGAGCTCTTCGACAAGGCCGGCAAGGCGTACTTCGACCTGTGGGAGAAGTACGGCGCGACGCCGCTCCGCAACAACCAGCCCCCGCAGTGCGACAAGCTCGACGAGATCGTCGAGAACTCGGCGCGCGCGTTCCAGGCCGGTCACCTCGTGGCGAGCGCGATCCGCGCGCGGA
>JBEKGQ010000433.1:0-6320 GCA_050012715.1 Polyangiaceae bacterium | reverse complement strand
GACGACATCGACCACCTCGGCAACCGCCGCGTCCGCGCGGTCGGCGAGCTGATGGAGAACCAGTACCGCATCGGTCTGGTTCGCATGGAGCGCGCGATCAAAGAGCGCATGAGCATGTCGCAGGAAATCGACACGCTGATGCCGCACGATCTCATCAACGCGAAGCCGGTCAGCGCCGTCGTGAAGGAGTACTTCGGCAGCTCGCAGCTCTCGCAGTTCATGGATCAGACGAACCCGCTCAGCGAGGTGACGCACAAGCGCCGCCTCAGCGCCCTCGGGCCTGGTGGCCTGACGCGCGAGCGCGCGGGCTTCGAGGTGCGCGACGTGCACCCGACGCACTACGGCCGCATCTGCCCGATCGAGACGCCGGAAGGTCCGAACATCGGTCTCATCGCGTCGCTGTCGACGTTCGCCCGCGTGAACGAGTACGGCTTCGTCGAGACGCCGTACCGCCGTGTGGCGGAGGCGAAGATCACCGACGACGTGTCGTGGTACTCGGCCCTCGAGGAGGAGGGGAAGTACATCGCCCAGGCGTCGGCGAACATCGACGAGAAGGGCAAGTTCCGCGAGTCACTCGTCAGCGCGCGCCTCAACGGCGACTTCCACATGGTCACGCCCGACATGATCCAGCTGCTGGACGTCGCGCCGAACCAGATGGTCTCCGTCGCCGCCGCCCTCGTGCCGTTCCTCGAGCACGACGACGCGAACCGCGCCCTCATGGGCGCGAACATGCAGCGCCAGGCGGTCCCGCTCATCCGCAGCCACGCGCCGTTCGTCGGCACGGGGATGGAGGGCAAGCTCGCCCGCGACTCCGGCGTCTGCACACTGGCCCGTCGCGACGGCATCATCGAGAGCGTCGACGCGACGCGCATCGTGGTGCGCCCGGACTCCGACAAGCCGGAGATCCCGGACATCTACCCGATGATGAAGTTCCAGCGGTCGAACCAGTCGACTTGCTACAACCAGACGCCGATCGTGCGCGCGGGCGACCGCGTGAAGACGGCCGACGCGCTGGCCGACGGTCCGAGCACCGACATGGGCGAGCTCGCGCTGGGACAGAACGTCCTCGTCGCGTTCATGCCCTGGCAGGGCTTCAACTTCGAGGACTCGATCCTCGTCAGCGAGCGCATCGCGAAGGACGACGTGTTCACCTCGATCCACATCGAGGAGTTCGAGTGCGTCGCCCGGGACACGAAGCTCGGTAAAGAAGAGGTGACGCGCGACATCCCGAACGTCGGCGAGGAGGCCCTGAAGGACCTCGACGAGTCGGGCATCGTGCGCATCGGCGCCGAGGTGAAGCCGGGTGACATCCTCGTCGGCAAGATCACGCCGAAGGGCGAGACCCAGCTTTCCCCGGAGGAGAAGCTCCTCCGCGCCATCTTCGGCGAGAAGGCGGGCGACGTCCGCGACAGCAGCCTCCGGGTTCCGCCGGGGGTGAGCGGCATCGTCATCAACGCGCGGGTCTTCTCGCGCAAGGGCACGGAGAAGGACGAGCGGTCGCGCGAGATCGAGGAGCACGAGAAGGTGCGCTTCGAGCGGATGCGCGACGAGGAGATCAAGATCCTCCGCGACTCCTTCTACCGGCAGATCAAGAAGCAGCTCATCGGCACGACGACGGTCGGCAAGCTCGTCGACGACAAGGGCAAGGTCCTCCTCCAGAAGGGCGCCCACATCGACGAGGAGACGCTCGAGACGGTTCCGCGCAAGTACTGGACGGAGCTCCCGCTCGAGGGCGCCGAGGAGATCGCGCAGAAGGTGCGCGAGCTCGAGGAGATCGTCACGCTGCGGGAAGAGCACTTCCGCGACAAAATCGATCGCCTGACGAAGGGCGACGAGCTGCCGCCGGGCGTCATCAAGATGGTGAAGGTCTACATCGCCATCAAGAGGAAGCTGCAGGTCGGCGACAAGATGGCGGGACGCCACGGCAACAAGGGCGTCATCTCGCGCATCCTGCCGGAAGAGGACATGCCGTACCTGCAGGACGGTACGCCGGTCGACATCGTCCTCAACCCGCTGGGCGTGCCGAGCCGCATGAACGTCGGGCAGATCCTCGAGACGCACCTCGGCTGGGGGGCGCGCGTTCTCGGCGCGCAGCTCCGCTACATGCTCGAGGAGAAGTTCGGCGCGAATTCGATGCGCGACCACATCAAGAAGATCTACGACGGCGACGAAGACGTCGCGAAGTGGCTGAACAAGCTGTCGGAGGACGACGTTCGGCAGCTCGCGAACAAGCTGAAGCGCGGCATCCACTACGCCAGCCCGGTCTTCGACGGCGCGCAGGAGAGTCAGATCAAGAACACCCTCGCGCTGGCGGGCCTCCCCACCAGCGGTCAGACGGTGCTCTTCGACGGGCGCACGGGCGATGCCTTCGATCAGGAGGTGACGGTGGGCGTGATGTACATGCTCAAGCTCCACCACCTGGTCGACGACAAGATCCACGCGCGGTCGATCGGGCCGTACTCGCTCGTCACCCAGCAGCCGCTGGGCGGCAAGGCGCAGTTCGGCGGTCAGCGCCTCGGCGAGATGGAGGTGTGGGCGATGGAGGCTTACGGCACTGCGTACGCCCTCCAGGAGTTCCTCACCGTGAAGAGCGACGACGTGCAGGGCCGCACCCGGATGTACGAGGCCATCGTCAAGGGCGAGTACAACCTCGAGCCGGGCCTGCCCGAGAGCTTCAACGTCCTCATCAAGGAGCTCCAGGCGCTCTGCCTGAACATCGAGCTCACCGAGCCCAGCCAGCTCCGCGCCGAGCACGCCGCGGAAGAGTGAGAAGTGACTCCCTCTCCTCGCCAAGAGTCTTCAGAGTTTTCGTCCCCGCAGTAGCCAGGAAAAAGGAAGAACCCGATGCGCGACATCTTCAGCTTCTTCGAGAAGCCCAAGGATCCGCTCTCCTTCAGCGCGATCCGCATCTCGCTCGCGTCGCCGGAGAAGATCCGCGAGTGGTCGCACGGTGAGGTCAAGAAGCCCGAGACGATCAACTACCGGACCTTCAAGCCGGAGAGGGACGGCCTCTTCTGCGCGAAGATCTTCGGGCCGGTGAAGGACTACGAGTGCAACTGCGGCAAGTACAAGCGCATGAAGCACCGCGGGATCGTCTGCGAGAAGTGCGGCGTCGAGGTCATCCAGAGCAAGGTGCGCCGCGAGCGGCTGGGTCACATCAACCTGGCGACGCCGGTCGCGCACATCTGGTTCCTCAAGAGCCTGCCGAGCCGCATCGGCAACATCCTCGACATCTCGCTGAAGGACCTCGAGAAGGTCCTCTACTGCGAGAGCTACATCGTCATCGACCCGAAGGAGACGGGGCTGGCCAAGGCCGAGATGCTCAGCGAGGAGCGCTACATGCAGCTCGTCGAGGAGTACGGCGACGACAAGTTCACCGCCGGCATGGGCGGTGAGGCCATCCTCGAGATGCTCAAGCAGGTCGACGTCCACACCCTGAGCGAGACGCTGCGCCAGGAGATGCGCGCCGCGACGAGCGAGGCCAAGCGCAAGAAGATCGTCAAGCGCCTCAAGGTCTGCGAGGCCTTCCGCGAGTCCGGCAATCGCCCGGAGTGGATGATGCTGACGGTGGTCCCGGTCCTTCCGCCGGATCTGCGCCCGCTCGTCCCCCTCGACGGCGGCCGCTTCGCCACGAGCGACCTCAACGATCTCTACCGCCGCGTCATCAACCGCAACAACCGCCTCAAGCGGCTGCTCGAGCTGAACGCGCCGGAGATCATCATCCGCAACGAGCGCCGCATGCTGCAGGAGGCGGTCGACGCCCTCTTCGACAACGGCCGTCGCGGCAAGACGATCACCGGCCCGAACAAGCGCCCGCTGAAGAGCCTGAGCGACATGCTCAAGGGCAAGCAGGGGCGGTTCCGCCAGAACCTCCTCGGCAAGCGCGTCGACTACTCGGGCCGCTCGGTCATCGTCGTCGGCCCCACGCTCAAGCTCCACCAGTGCGGTCTGCCCAAGCAGATGGCGATCGAGCTCTTCAAGCCGTTCATCTACAACAAGCTGGAAGAGCGCGGGTACGTCAACACCATCAAGAGCGCCAAGAAGATGGTGGAGAAGGAGCGTCCCGAGGTGTGGGACATCCTCGAGGAGGTCATCACCGAGCACCCGGTGCTCCTCAACCGCGCGCCGACGCTGCACCGCCTCGGCATCCAGGCGTTCGAGCCGGTCCTCATCGAGGGCAAGGCCATCCAGCTCCACCCGCTCGTCTGCGCGGCGTTCAACGCCGACTTCGACGGCGACCAGATGGCCGTCCACGTGCCGCTCTCGGTCGAGGCCCAGATGGAGACGCGCGTGCTCATGATGAGCACGAACAACATCCTCTCGCCCGCCAACGGCCGCCCGATCATCAACCCGACGCAGGACATCGTGCTCGGGCTCTACTACGCGACGCGCGAGCGCAAGTTCGCGAAGGGCTCGTACCGCGAGGGCAGCCTCACGGTCGACAAGAAGGGCATCTCGGAGGGGTACCTCCGCGGCGTCTACGCCAGCGTCGACGAGGCCCGGATGGCCTACGACCACGGCGAGGTCACGCTCCACTCGGGCATCCGGGTGCGCGTGCCGGCCGGCGAGGGCAAGACCCGCATCGTCCACACGACGGTCGGGCGCTGCCTCATCTCCGAGGTCCTCCCCGAGGGCCTGCCCTTCGATCTCGTCAACAAGACGCTCGACAAGAAGGCCCTCAGCTCGCTCATCGACGCCTGCTACCGCCTGCACCGCAACAAGGCGACGGTGCTCCTCGCGGACCGCCTCCGCTCGCTCGGGTTCGACTACGCGACCCGCGCCGGCGTCAGCATCTGCATGGACCACATGATCATCCCGCAGGCGAAGGCCGTGCTGCTCGGTGAGGCGCAGGCCGAGGTCCAGCGCGTCATCGACCAGTACCAGGAAGGTCTCATCACCGACGGCGAGCGCTACAACAAGATCGTCGATATCTGGGCCGGCGTCGCCGACAAGGTGACCCAAGAGATGATGAACGAGATCGGCAAGGAGAAGGTCGTCGATCACGAGACCGGCAAGGAGCTCATCGAGCCGAGCTTCAACCCGATCTACATCATGGCCGACTCCGGAGCGCGCGGGTCGACCCAGCAGATCCGGCAGCTCGCCGCCATGCGCGGCCTGATGGCGAAGCCGTCGGGCGAGATCATCGAGACCCCCATCACGGCGAACTTCCGCGAGGGGCTCACCGTGCTCCAGTACTTCATCTCGACCCACGGAGCGCGCAAGGGCCTCGCCGACACCGCGCTCAAGACCGCGAACTCCGGGTATCTCACCCGGCGCCTCGTGGACGTCGCGCAGGACGCGGTCATCAGCGAGTTCGACTGCGGGACGCTCGACGGCATCCGCGTGACGAAGCTCGAGGACGCGGGCGAGGTCATCCAGCCGCTCGGCGACCGCATCCTCGGTCGCGTCGCGCTGGAGGACATCGTGGACCCGCTCACCGGCGAGGTGCTCGTCGCGGCGAACACGGAGCTCGACGAGGCGCTCGTGCACCTCATCGAGGAGGCCGGCATCGAGGAGGTCGTCATCCGCTCGGTGCTCACCTGCCAGACCAAGCGCGGCGTGTGCGCCAAGTGCTACGGGCGCGACCTGGCCCGCGGCTACAAGGTCAACATCGGCGAGTCGATCGGCATCATCGCCAGCCAGTCGATCGGCGAGCCGGGCACGCAGCTCACGATGCGGACGTTCCACATCGGCGGCGCGGCGCAGTTGGCCGATCAGTCGTTCATCGAGTCGAACTTCGACGGCACGGTGAAGATCCGCAACCGGAACCTCGCCCGCAACTCGAACGGCGACCTGATGGCGATGGCGCGCAACGTCGCGATCGTCATCCACGATCGCTCGGGCGCGGAGCGCGCGGTGCATCGCGTGCAGTATGGCGCGCGGCTGAAGGTCGACGACGGCGATCAGATCAAGCGCGGCCAGCGTCTGGCCGAGTGGGATCCGTTCACCCGGCCGATCCTTACGGAGATCGACGGCGTCGTCGGCTTCGAGGACCTGACCGAAGGCGCCTCGATGTCCGAGCAGGTCGACGAGGCCACCGGCATCGCCAAGCGCATGGTGATCGACTGGCGTTCGTCGCCCCGCACCTCCGGCCTCAAGCCGGCGCTGGTGGTCAAGGGCCCCGACGGCAAGATCTTGAAGCTGCCGCGCGGCGGCGACGCACGCTACATGCTGCCGGTGGAGGCGATCATCTCCTTCGACGCCGGCGGCCAGGTCAAGGCCGGCGACATCATCGCCCGCATCTCGATCAACTCGGCCAAGACGCGCGACATCACCGGCGGTCTGCCGCGCGTGGCGGAGCTGTTCGAGGCGCGCCGTCC
>JBEKGQ010000432.1:0-6327 GCA_050012715.1 Polyangiaceae bacterium | reverse complement strand
CGAGCTCGGGCTCGTGAAGTCCTGAGCCGCGCCGCTAAGATGTGTCCGGTGGAGTCGAAAACACGGTCCCTGCTCGTGGCCGCGCTCGCGTCGGGGCTCGCCGCGCTCGTGGCCGCTTGCCTCCCCGACATCCGCTTCGACGGCTCGTCCGGAGCCGACGCCGCCTCCGACGGTACGGCGACGGTAGCCGACGCCACCTCCGATGGCGCGGACGCCGCCCTCGAGGCGGCCCCCCCCGCCGACGCCACCCTCGATACGGGCGACGCTTCTCCTTCGATCGACGCCAGCACCGACGCCGCGGCCGGCGACGGCGATGCCCCCTTCGCCTCCGATGCTCCGGTCAGCACGGACGCCGGCGGCGACGCCGTCGACCCCAACGCCATCGGGGCCTTCGCCGACGACCTCACCGGCACCTCTGGTCTGTCCGCCCGGTGCGCCGTGCAGGGCGGCGTCATGCAGTGCTGGGGCGCCGCCGGGTGCAACGTCTCCGGCATGCTCGGCCTCTCCGTCGGCGACGGCGGCACCGCGTATCCCCTGCCCAAGAGCATCCCGACCGTGCTGCCGGGCAACCAGGTCACGCAGATCGTCATGGGCGCGCGGCACTCGTGCACGCTCTACGGGCGCACCACGTACTGCCGCGGTGACGACCTCGACCACCAGCTCGGCTACGTCCTCCCCACGGGCTCGTACACGACGGGCGAGGCGCTCGTGCAAGGCCTCCCGGGGAGCGGGCTCGATGCCCTCGACGTCGCCGGGTACTCCACGTGCGGCATCACGCTCCTCCCCGAGGCCGGGACCCCGAGCAACGTCTACTGCTGGGGCACCAACGCGCAGGGAGCCCTCGGCGTGCCCCTCGGCACGCAGCCGTCGACCGCCGTGTCGGTCACGGGCGACGAGGACGGCGGCCCCCAGGGCGTCATCACGGACGCGGTGGCGATCGCCGGCGGCGGCGCGCACCACTGCGTCATCTCGACTTCGCGCGGCATCCTCTGCTGGGGCGGAACCGACTACTACGAGTGCGGTCCGCAGCAGGGGCCTTCGGGGTGCACGGGGGGCGGAGAAGCGACGTGCCTGGATCAGCCGCAGCCGGTGAGCCTGAACGGCGACACACCGGTCGCCCTCGCGCTCGGCACGTTTCACTCGTGCGCGCTCGGGTCCACCGGCAACGTCTATTGCTGGGGGTGGAACCCGCCGAGCGGCGTCCTCGGCATCGGGACGCCGACCCTGCCCCACGCGTGCCCATCCGGCACGAGCACCGTCCCCTGCACCGGCATGCCGATGCAAGTCACCGGGGTCACCGGCATCAAGCTCCTGCGCGCCGGCGGCTCGGACACGTGCGCCATCGACGGCTCGAAGCACATGTACTGCTGGGGCTACAACGGCGACGGCGAGCTCGGGCAGTCCCCGGCGAACCAGCCGACGACGCCGGTCGAGGTCGTGAACGGCGCGGGCACCGCGATCCTCTTCGACGATGCCGCCGTCGGCGTCGAGGGCGTCTGCGGCCGGAGCGGGGACACGCTGTACTGCTGGGGCAAGGGTGGCCTCGCGACGTCGGAGCCGGACGCCGAGGCGCCCCCGGCGTACGAGCCGTCGCCGGTGCTGTTCTAGGCGCCTTTACTTGACCGGCCCCCGCCGGCGAGCGAGAAAACCCCCCGATGTCGGCCGCCCCGACCGCCTCCCCGATCCCGCTGCCGCGGAGCTTCGGGCGTTATGCGCTCTTCGACTTCATCGGCAAGGGTGGCATGGCCGAGATCTACCTCGCGCGGCAGAAGACCGAGCTCGGCGCCACGCGCCTCTGCGTCGTGAAGCAGATCCTCCCCGGGCTCGCCGGCGATCCCAAGTTCAGCGAGATGCTCGTGCACGAGGCGAAGCTCGCGGCGCGTCTCAGCCACGCGAACGTCGTCCAGGTGTTCGACCTGGGGCGCGCCGACCAGCGGCTCTTCATCGCCATGGAGTACGTCGAGGGCTTCGACCTCAACGATCTGCTCGGACGCTGCTCGCGCGCCCGCGTGCCGCTCCCGTTCGAGCTCGCGGTGCACGTCCTCCGCGAGGCGCTTCGCGGGCTCGACTACGCGCACCGCCGCACCGACGACGAGGGGCGGCCGCTCGGGATCGTGCACCGCGACGTGTCGCCGTCGAACCTGCTCGTGTCCTTCGAGGGCGAGGTCAAGGTGTGCGACTTCGGCATCGCCCACGCGAACGACATGCTGTTCAGCGGAGGGACGACGAGCGCGCACGAGCTGGCGGAGGCCCTCAAGGGCAAGGCCGGCTACATGAGCCCGGAGCACGCGGCCGGGCAGCCGATCGATGCCCGGGCCGACGTGTTCGCGGCTGGCGTCGTGCTCTGGGAGCTGGCGGCGGGCCGGCGTCTCTACAAGGCGGGCGACGGACGCGACAGCTTGCTCGACCAGGCGCGGCGCGCCGAGGTGCCCGAGCTGCCGGCCCTGGGGTTGCCCGAGGCGGAGAAGCTCCGCGCCATCGTGCGCACCGCGCTCGCGCGCGACCGGGCCGATCGGTACCCGACGGCGGCCGCGATGCTGCGCGACCTCGAGGGCTACGCGGCCAGCGCGCGCCTCATGACGAGCCCCCTCGCGCTCGGCGACTGGCTCGAGAAGACGTTCGGGGCCGACATCCTCGCCAAGCGGCGAAGCCGCGAGCGCGCGGCCGCCGCGCTCGAGCGGGGCGCGCCGCTCGTCGTGCAGACGATCGCGCCGCCGCCCGTCGCGCCGATCGCGCCGCCGGTGGCGGCGGTCCCGCCGGTCGTCCCCGCGCCTCCACCGTCGGCGCCGACCGAGGGGTACCGCATCGATGTCGAGCCGCCGCCGTCGCTCGACTCGCTCCCGGCGGTCCGGCCGACGAACCCGCCGCCGCTCCCGGTGCTCACGGTATCTCGACCGTCGAGCCGCCGGACCGCGGTCATCGCGCTCGTCGTGGTGCTCGTGGTCCTCGTCGCCGGCGCGGGGGTCGCGCTCGCGCTCGTCCTGCGCGCGCGCTGAGGTGTCGTGGACGGAGGGGGACGCTGCTAAGACTCCGGCGTGCTCCTCGCCGACGTCGCGCTGCCGGTGCCGATCGCGCGCGCGTTCACTTACCTGGTGTCGGCGGCGCACGCGGGCCGGGTGCGGCCGGGGGCGCGCGTCGTGTGTCCCTTCGGCGGACGGCGGATGGTCGGCGTCGTGCTGGCGGTGCGCGAGGGGGAGCCCCCGAAGGGGGCGAAGGCCATCGCTCACGTCGTGGACGAAGAGCCCGCGGTCCCGGAGGACCTGCTGGCGTTCCTCCGCGACCTGGCGACGTACTACTTTGCGCCCATCGGGGAGGCGGTGCGCCTCGCGCTGCCGCCGGTGGACCGGGAGACGGCGCGCGAGGTCGAGGAGCCGACGCTCTTCGGAGAGACCCGCGGAGTCGGCGGTCGGCGCGTCCAGTGGGTCGTGCCGACGTCGCGCGTGGAGGAGGCCGGGACGCTGCGGGGCCAGGCGTCGGCCATCCTGGCCCACGTGCGCGCGGTCGGGCCCGAGCCGATCGCGAAGCTCGAGGAGCGATGGAAGGCGGCGCGCGCGGCGGTCAAGCGGCTCGCCGAGGCCGGCCTCGTGACCGTCGAGGAGCGGGAAGCCCCGCGCGAGCCTCTCTTCGGCGAGCCGACGGAGCGCGATGCTCCCCACGACGCGACGGCGGCGCAGCTCGCCGCGATCGAGGCCATCACGGGAGCCCTCGTGGCGGCGCGCGCGGAGACGTTCCTCCTCCACGGCGTCACCGGCAGCGGCAAGACCGAGGTGTACCTGCGCGTCATCGCCGCGGCGCGCGAGGCCGGCCGCGGGTCCATCCTCCTCGTGCCCGAGATCGCGCTCACGCCGCAGCTCGTCGCCCGCTTCCGGGCGCGCTTCGGGGACGACGTGGCAGTGCTCCACTCGGGTCTGACGCCGCGCGAGCGCCACGTCATGTGGAAGCGCCTCCACGACGGAGAGGTCGACGTGGCGATCGGAGCGCGCAGCGCGCTCTTCGCGCCGGTGCGCAAGCTCGGTCTCGTCGTGGTCGACGAGGAGCACGACCCGAGCTTCAAGCAGGAAGAGGGCGTGCGCTACCACGCGCGCGACATGGCCATCTGGCGGGCGCACCGGCTCGGCGGCGTGTGCGTCCTCGGGAGCGCGACGCCGTCGCTCGAGAGCGAGCAGCTCGCGCGCACCGGCCGGGCGACGAAGCTGCGCCTCGCCGAGCGCGCTCGCGCGCAGCCCATGCCCCGGGTGGAGATCGTCGACCTCCGGCGCATCGGCCCGGGCCCGACCGGCGACAAGCGCATCAGCATGCCGCTCTACCGGGCCCTCGAAGAGACGCTGAAGGCCAAGGAGCAGGCGATCCTCTTCCTCAACCGGCGGGGCTTCGCGCCGGGCGTTCGCTGCGAGGCGTGCGGCCAGCTCGCGACGTGCGCGGATTGCTCGGTCGCGCTCACGTACCACAAGCGCCACGACGTGGTGCGCTGCCACTACTGCGACTTCGAGGCGCCCCTCGCCTCGAAGTGCGGCAAGTGTGGCGCCGAGGCCCTGATGCTCGAGGGCGTGGGCACGGAGAAGCTGGAGGAGACGCTCGTCGCGGCCTTCCCCGAGGCGCGCGTGGCGCGGCTCGACCGCGACGTCGCGCGCGGCAAGAAGGTGGAGACCATCCTCGGTCGCATGCGGGCGCGCGAGATCGACGTCCTCGTCGGAACGCAGATGGTGACCAAGGGGCACGATCTCCCGAGCGTGACGCTCGTCGGCGTCGTGAACGCCGACGCCGCGCTCAGCATCCCCGATTTTCGCGCCAGCGAGCGCGCCTTCCAGCTCCTGGTCCAGGTCGCCGGCCGCGCGGGGCGGGGCGACGCTCCGGGTCGCGTCCTCGTGCAGACCTGGGACCCGGAGCACCCCGCCATCGCGTTCGGCGTGAAGCACGACGTCGACGGCTTCCTCGTCCGCGAGCTCGCGGACCGGCGTGAGCTCGCCTATCCGCCGCTCACGCGGGCGGCGCTCCTCCGGGTCGACGCCGTCGACGAGAGCGAGGCGCGCGCCGCCTGCGTGGCCCTGGCCCGCGTCGCGCTCGCGACCGAGCCGGTGCGCGCGGGCAAGGTCACCGTCTCGCCTCCGGCCCCCGCCCCCATCGCCCGCGTGCGCAACCGCTTCCGCTTCCGCATCATGCTCCGGGCGGTCGACCGCGGCCTGCTCCGGACGGTCCTCGCCGCCGTCGAGGACGCCCGGACCACCCTCCCGCGGGGCGTCCGGGCTTCGATCGACGTGGACCCGGTGCAGCTTCTATGACCGAATGGGCAGGGGATGAACATACCCCGCGAGCTTGCGAGCGGATTGTCTGAGCCAGGCTCCGCAAGGAGGCTGGCTTGAAAGTCTCGTGGGAAGTGCCGCCCATCGCGACGCGCGTCGTGGCGCAGCGGATCGTGCTGCGGCCCCCGCGCACGACCGACGTGCCCGAGCTGCGCCGGGCGATGCGCTCCAACTACGAGCACCTGCGCCCGTGGAGCGTGGCGCCGGTGCCGGGCGAGGATCCGTCGTCGCTCGCGTCCGTGTCGCGGACGATCCTGCGTAACCGCCGCGAGTGGAAGCGCGGGCAGTCGTTCGTGCTGATGGTCACGCCGCGCGACGACGAGGACCGCATCATCGGCCGCATCGCGCTGGGCGGCGTGCTGCTCGGCGCGTTCCAGAACGCGTATCTCGGGTACTGGATCGACGCGGAGCACCAGGGCCGGGGGCTGATGACGGAGGCGGTGCGGGCGACGACGATGTTCGCGTTCGAGGCCGCCCAGCTCCACCGCGTGCAGGCGGCGGTGATGCCACGCAACGCCGCGAGCCAGCGGGTGCTCGAGAAGGTGGGCTACCGGCGCGAGGGCATGGCGCAGCGCTACCTGTGCATCGCGGGGAGCTGGGAGGACCACGTCGTCTTCGCGATGACGGCGGAGGAGTGGCCCGGCTGAGGCGGCCCGGGTGAGGCCAAGGTGTCCTTGCGCCCCGCCTTCCCACGCTCTACGAACCGTCTCCCCCCGCGCTGCCGATGCCGAGCTCCCCCTCGCTCACCTCGACCTTGCAGGAGCACAGCGGCCTCACCGCCGACGCGCTCGCCGAAGGCGCCGCTTCGCCGCTCTCCGCGGAAGAGCTCGAGCCACTCGCGCCCATCCTGCCCCCCGAGGGCATCACCGCGTCGCGCATCCGCGACGTCGCCGCGCGCACGAAGGCGCTCGGCCGCTCGGGCCGCGTCGACGTGGCGGGGGTGCGCGGTTGTGCCGCCGCCTCGGTCGCCGCCGCCGTCGCGCGCGCCGGCCGTCGCGTCGTCCTCGTCACGGCCGATCTCGACACC
>JBEKGQ010000431.1:0-6331 GCA_050012715.1 Polyangiaceae bacterium | reverse complement strand
GGCCCCGGCGCTCGGGCCGGCCCCGCCGTGGCCCACGCCCGCGCCGTACGACTTCGTCGCGGACGTGCAGATGCGCGAAGTCTTCGCCCGCGCTCACCTCCCGACCGGCATGACGACGCGCGTCCAGGACGACGTCTTCGTTCTGGCCGCGCCCTACGGCGAGACCGCGCTCCTCGCCGACGCCGCCCGGCGCACCCACGAGGCGCTGGCCGCGCTCCTGCACGACCGATTCTCCGGGCTGCCGTCGCGCGCCGTCACGGTGTACGTCGTCGACGACGACAATAGCTTTGCCCTGCTCTGCATCGAGCGGCTCGGACACGTCTGTCCCTCGAAGTGGCTGGGCGCGTGGTTCAAGGAGTCGCGCGAGGTCCTCGTCAACCAGCGGCTCGGCCCGACGACGCTGGTTCACGAGCTCGTGCATCCCCTGGTCGAGGACGCGGGCCTGCCTCGGTGGCTGCGAGAAGGCATCGCCTCCTTGCTAGAGCAGCCGGAAATCCACGGCCTCGCGATCCACGGCACGACCAACTGGCGCGTCGCGGATCTGCGCAAGGCGCTCCGCTCGCCCGTGGAGCGCGAGCTCGTGCACCTCGACGCGCTCTTTCGCATGCCCGACGATCTCTTCGACGGCGACCACCAGCTCGCCGCGTATTCGGCGGTGCGATTCGCGTGTCAGTGGATGGATATGCCCGAGCGCGACGGGCTATGGCGTTTTTTCCGCGCGTGGCGCGACGGCCTCGCCGACGACCCCACGGGCGAGAAGGCGTTCACCGCGGTCTTCGGGAAGACTCCCCACGAGGCGGACGCCGAGTGGCAAAAATGGGTGCACACTTTGTGAAGAACACGCTAGGAAGCAGCCCCGGGAATGACGCCGCCGTCCGACGCACGCTACGCGTTCCTGCGCGATCCGGACCTCTACGACCTGATCGGGCGGATGGCGCTCAAGCGCGTGCGTGACCCCGACCTCGCGGAGGACATCCAGCACGGCGCGTATGTCGTGGCCATGCAGCTCGTGCTCGCCGGCAAGGGCCCGAAGCCCGGCATGGAGCGTCGCTGGATGTGCCGCGTGCTGCGCAACCACTTGTTCGAGGCGCTGCGCGCCCGCAAGGAGGAGGAGAAGCCGCTCGCCAAGGACGACGAGCCGGACCTCCCCGTCGACGACCAGGTGACGCTCCTCCAGGCGCAGCTCGAGGTCGAGAAGGCGCTCCAGGCCGCCGAGGACGCCCTGTTGGCGAACCCCGAGCGCGCCGCCGAGGCGCTCAAGGAGGACGGGCGCAGGACGAAGGGCACCGCGGAGGCGGCCCCCATGGACGACAAGGCTCGCAAGCGCAAGTCGCGGGCGGTCTCGTTCCTCGGCGGCGTCGTCACCGCGGCCATCGCGGCGGCGGCCATCTGGCTGCTCTTCCTGCGCGGCGCGATGGCGCCCAACGCGCCGACCCTGTCGCCGGGCGCCTACGCCAGCCTCGTCGACGCCGCGCACGACCTCGCGCAGAGGACCTGCGCCGAGAAGCGGTGGGCGGCTTGCCTCGAGGATCTGGACCAGATGAAGCGGCTCGACGCGCGCACCTTCGGTCCCGCGGAGGCCGCCGCGTGGACCGCCGCGGTCGGCGCGGTGAGGGCCGAGGCCTTCGCCGCGTGCACCGCGGGCCGGAACCTGGCGTGCATCGAGGGCCTCGACAAGGCCGCCCAGTACGACCAGGCGGGCGACGCGGATCCGCAGGTGCAGGTCGCGCGGTCCGAGGCCCTGGCGAAGCTCCGCGGCTCCGCGGCGCCGGATCGAGAGCTGAGCCCCGACGCGAAGCCGCACTGAATGACGCCCGGCATCGACCGCGACCGGTAAGGCCGGACCACCCAGCGCGCCATCATCGGCGCCCCTGACGTGTCCTGGGCCACCGCATCTCCGTCCAGGACATCCCCGCTGGCGCGCATCCATCGGTAACCGTCCGGCCAACGGCGTCGTGACGTTGGCGATGCTTCCGTTGCCGCTTCGCGGCTTACTCGGTGGCTGTGCGGAGTTCCTGGATCCAGTCCTGGATTTGGCTGTGTTCTTCGGGTGACCAGCGCATCGCCTCGTTTCGCATGCGGATGCGGACACAGTCGCGTCGGATGCGCTCCAGAGTCTGATCGAGGTAAATCCGGTCGCGGCGGGCCTCGTCGAGCAACCGGAGGCATTGGCCGGGCGTGCTTCCTTTTGGCGCTCGAACGCTGGCAAGAGCGCCGGAGGTCGCCAGGGACGCCGGCCTTTCCGACCAACCGCCTCCAGGCGCGTACGGGCGGCCCTACCGCCAGCTGTCCTCGCGTGCTTCTCTTCCAGCGCTGCCCGCCCGACGCCCTTACCGCCCATTCCCCCACGCACCGGGTGAGGAAGGCGTCGGCGCGGGGCAGTCCAATCTGTCGGAGCGATGCGCAGCCTCCGGGCCGCTACCTCTTCGCCGCGGTCTTCACCGCGTGCTTCACGTCTTCCACCGCGCCCTTCAGCTTGCCCTTGGCCTCGTCCGCCTTGCCTTCGCGTTCGAGCTTCCGGTCGCCCGCTAGAGCACCTGCGGCCTGCTTGATCTTGCCCTTGGTCTTGTCGATGAGCTCGCCCATTGGTTTCCTCGCTTCGTGAGCTGTGCCTGAAGAACCTCGAGCGCGTTTCGCTCGGGTGGCGTTGGATGCGCGAGGATCACATCTGCAAGTTCGTGCCCGACTGTGGGCGGGCCGCCTCTTGGCGCGGGCTGCCTCACGGAGGTAGGGGCTGCGTTTTGGCGCTCGCGTGGCGCAATGCCGTCAGCCGTATCGAGCCGACGTCTCCGGTCGCGGGACCTCGGGGTCGTACACTGCCTTCGCGCTGTAGTGCAGAACGCGGGAGCACGCGCTCGACCCGACGGAGCCCCGGCACTCGTCTTCGCCGTTGAACGAGGTCTCCCGGTAGCGGAGGGCACGCATGACGCCGGTCGTCAGATCGTGCTCGCCATCGATGCATCGCGGATCGCCGCACTGGATGAGAAAGAGGGCGGGCGCCCGATCGATCAACACCTGCCGCGTGTGCGTCGCCCCGCCTACACCGACCCGGTCCTCGATCTCGAGCCGGAGGCTCGTCAGGCCAGGCACCTGGTCGTGGAGCCGGGGTGCTTCGTCCTCGCGCTTGCGTCGCTCCGCGAATCGCAGGGCTTGCGGGCTGTTCTTGCGGTGGTTCATCACGAAGCCCAACGTAATCACTCGAAGCGCGCTTCGCTCGTCGAGCTCGCAAGAATCGGGGAGGGGGCTCGTTCCTGGCGCTCCGCCGCGATGAGGCGGAAATCCGCGGGACTTCTAGGGTCCCTTCTGCGGTCGTCCGGCGTCGGTGCTCAGCGCGGCGCCTGCCCTGCGGCGAGGCAGGCCCGGCCGACCGCTAGCGCCCCGGGCCGCGACTCACTGGCACGAGTAGCCCGTGGGACTGCAGTTCCACATCGCACCCGGCTGGTAGCCGCCTTCTCCTTCGAACCCGCTGTCGACGCAGCTGCACTCGATGGCGTCGTTGCCGAGCGCCGACCCGACGCAGCTGAGGCACGCGGGAGCGCCCTCGCAGGCCGCGCCCTGTCCGCTGTCGGGTCCGCACTCGGCGTACGAGCCGGCGAGCGGGCTCACGCAGTCGTAGATGTCGGCGCCGGGGCGAAGGACGCACGTGGCCTGCCCGCTTCCCGAGGAAGCGCTGCTGTTGCAACCGACGATCGCCAAGAGCAGCGCCACCGCCCGCATGGGACCCCACTCTGCCACACGTCGAAGAACACCTGGGCGACCACGGCCTCCTTTTTCGCTGGATCTCGCCCCGCCTTCGGCGGTCTCCTCTCCGCCCCGTGCGCCCGCTCTCCGCCCTGCTGTCTCCCGATCCCGCCTGGCCGTCTCTCCGGACGACTCTCTCTCGCTCCTCACGCGTCGTCGAGGTGCTCCCGACGTCGCGTGCGCGGGGCGAGTCGGTCCTCGTCGCGCTCCAGGTGACGACGCGGTCGCCGATGGGCGCCCTCGCCCTCGAGACGGGGGGCCTCGTGATCGACCACTGGCTCCGCGTCCTCGGCGGCGGCGGCCCGCGCATGGACGGCGATCTCGCGCGCTGGAACGGCCTCGGCGAGCGCCCCATCCTCCCTCCGCGCCCCGGCATGCTCTTCGTCGGCCACGACGTCATCGGCGGCTTCTTCGCCCTCGACGGCGGCGCGCTCGGCGAGGGCAAGGGGGAGGTCTTCTACTTCGCGCCCGACTCGCTCGGCTGGGAGGGGATCGACCACGGCTACTCCGAGTGGCTCGACGCGATGCTCGGCGAGTCCATCAACGATTTCTACGCCGAGAACCGCTGGACGGGGTGGGAGCGCGAAGCCGCGGCGACGTTTCCGGACCGCGGCCTCTCCATCTACCCCCCGCTGTGGACCGAGGAGAGCCGCCCCATCGAGAAGACGTCGCGGAAGGCCGTCCCGATGGAGGAGCTGTGGCGTCTCCAGCAGGACTACCAGCGGCAGCACGACAAGAAGCTCGCCGAGGAACACGAAGAGGCAGACGACTGACGCGCGCTACCCCGCTGGCGAGGTCGACCGGAGGAGACACCGGACGCCTCGATCAGTTGACGTGGCGCGGGAGGTGCTCGGCGCGCGCCTTGTTCTCGGTGAACAGCAGGGTCACCGTCGCCGACGTCCCGCGCAGCTCGTCGGTGAGCGTCTCGGCGAGGGACAGCAGGTGCTGACGGAGGCGCGACGACGCGCGGCCGGCGGATGCCGTGAGGACGAGCCGCCCGTGCCAGGCTCGGGTGATGGAGGCGAGGAGCTCGCGCCCGAGCGCGATGCGCTGGTCGGCGGTCTCGGGATCGGTGGCGTCGTTGCAGGCGAGGACGGCGACCTGGACGTGCTCACGCTGGCGGTCGAACGCGGCGAGCCTCTCGCGGGTACAGCGCACGGTGTCCTGCCCGGGCTTCAACGCGACGAGCGTTTCGGACACACCCACGTGCCCGGGCCACTCGCTCCCAGGTTCCATCACCACGAACGCGATGCCTGTCATCGCCTGCTCCATTCCCCGGCGACGCGCCGGGCTCCGGGCCGCCTGCAACGGTCGCGCCCATCGCAGCGCCGCGAAACCAGGTGGCGCGGGCACCTCGATCGTGTGGCGCTCTGTCGCGGTGTGGCGGAAATCCACGCGCCGGAGCGCCGGTGTCATTCGCGCTCTTCCGCGAGCGCCCGGAGAACCGCCACCGCGAGCTCTGCGGTCGCATTCCCGGCGTACGCGGCCGTTCTTTCCCGGTACATCGCGTCCGCCAGCACGCGCCGCACGGCCTGCTCCGCGTCCCCAGCCACGCGGATGCGCACGCCGACGCCGGCCTGCTCGACCCACTCGAGGTTGTAGTCGAACAGCACGCCGAACGCCGGGTTATCCCACAGGACCATGGGCAGCCGGGACGCCATCGACTCGAAGATGGAGACGGGGCCGGGCTTTCCGACGAGGACGTCGGACACGCGCATGAGCGCGGGGATGTCGCGCGTGAAGCCGACGACGTACTTGGGCGATCGCGAGTCCCACGTGGACAGGCGCTGCCGGACCTCGGCGTGGTGCCCGCACGCGGCGATGAGGTTGACCCGCGTGGGACCGGCGTCGAGGTAGCAGGCGATGTCGACCATGGTGCGCGATCCCTGAGCGCCGAAGAAGACGAGCACGGTCGGCAAGGACGGATCGAGGCCGAGGCCGGTGAGGGCGGCGACCCGGTCGGCCGAGCGGGGCTCGTGAAAGCGAGGGTGCGTGGGCATGCCGGCGATCGCGTGCACGCGCGCGGCGGCGACGCCGGCCGCGAGCGCATCCTCCGCCAGGCGCGGCGTGCCGCAGTAGAAGTCGGCATCGACCCCCGCGTCGAACCAGTAGTCCGGGAAGAGCTCCTCGAAGTCGACCGGGACGACCATGCAGCGGACGCCCGGCCGCTCGGCGCGCAGCGCCTCGAAGAAGAGTCGGTTGTGCATGGGAACGAACGACACGACGACGCGTGAAGGGGCGCGCCGGTAGTAGGCGCGCACGGCGGGCATCGCGCCGGGCCGCATGGCCGCGGCGAGCCAGGCGCCGGCGCGCATCGCCCCCTCGAGATCGCCGTAGTACATGCGCTCGGACTTGAGCGTCGCGTTGTAGAGGGCGATGCCGCCGCCGAAGAGCCAGCGCAGGCCGGGCGCGTCGCGGAAGATCTCGGTCGTCGCGTCGACGACGCGCACGTCGATTCCCGGCCGCAAGGCGACGAGCGCGTCCCGCAGGGAGGTGGCCCCGCTCCGGTGCGCGCCGCCGCCGTCGAAGAAGACGAGATCGACGCCGTCGGGCCGGGCCGCGCTCAGAGAAGCTTGTTCTTCCACGTCTC
>JBEKGQ010000430.1:0-11812 GCA_050012715.1 Polyangiaceae bacterium | reverse complement strand
TTCCTCGAGAAGAGCGACATCCACATCCACATCCCCGCCGGCGCGATGCCGAAGGACGGGCCGAGCGCGGGCGTCACGATGTTCACCGCGCTCATCTCGATGCTCACCGGCATCCGCGTGCGGCACGACGTGGCGATGACCGGTGAGATTACCCTCCGCGGGCGCGTGCTCCCGATCGGCGGGCTCAAAGAGAAAGTGCTCGCCGCGCACCGCGCGGGCATCAAGCGCGTGCTCGTCCCCGAGCGGAACAAGGCCGACCTCGACGAGGTGCCGGCCGAGGTGAAGAACGACCTCGAGTTCTTCTTCGTCAGCAAGATGGACCAGGTCCTCGAGGCTGCCCTCGAGGAGATGCCTAAGCCGAAGCCTGAGGCGCCTCCCGCGCAGGTGACCCCGCCGAGCAACTGACGCGCGCTGGTCGCCCCATGAACAAACCCCGCGAGCCTGCGAGCGGATTGTCTGGGCCAGGCCCCCGCAGGGAGGCTGGCGCGACACCGATTCGGATCGGTCTCCTGGGGTGCGGCACCGTCGGTGGCGGCGTCATCCAGCTGCTCCACGCGAACGCGGAGTACCTGGCGGCGAGCGTCGGGGCTCCGCTCGAGGTGGCGCGGGTGCTGGTGCGCGCTCCGGACAAGGAGCGGGTGCCGGAGCTCGACCGCGCGCTGCTGACGACGGACCCCGAGGCCCTCTTCGGGGCCGGAGACATCGACGTGTTCGTCGAGGTCATGGGCGGCGTCACGCCGACGCGAGGGCTCGTCGAGCGGGCCCTCGACGCGAAGCGGAGCGTCGTCACCGCCAACAAGATGCTCCTCGCGATGCACGGACCGTCGCTGGTGGACCGCGCGATCGCGAACGGGGTGGACCTCGCCTTCGAGGGCTCGGTGGGGGGCGGCATCCCGGTCATCCGGGTGCTGCGCGACGCGCTCGCCAGCGACTGGGTGACGCGGCTCGAGGGCATCGTCAACGGGACGTGCAACTACGTCCTCACGCGCATGCGCAGCGAGGGGCTCGGGTTCGACGAGGCCCTCCACGAGGCGCAGGCGCACGGCTACGCCGAGGCCGACCCGACGCTCGACGTCGACGGGCACGACGCGGCGCACAAGCTCGTCGTCCTGGCGATGCTCGCCTTCGGGGCCCGCGTCGAGTCGGCGCGCGTCCCCACCGAGGGCATCCGCGGCATCGATCCCATCGACCACCGCTTCGCCGAGCGATTCGGCTTCATCATCAAGCACCTGGCCATCGGGCGCGACCGCGGCGAAGGCGTGGAGCTGCGCGTGCACCCCGCGCTCGTCCGGCGCGACACGCCGCTCGCCAACGTGAGCGGCGTCCTCAACGCGATCGCCCTCGAGGGCCGCGCGCTCGGGCCGTGCCTGCTCTCGGGCCGCGGCGCGGGCGACATGCCGACCGCGGTCAGCGTCGTCGCCGACGTGCTCGACGTCGCCCGCGCCTGGCGGAGCGGCTTCGCCGGGACCGCGACGCGGGCCATCCAGCTGCAGGCGCGCCCCCTCATGCCGGTCGACGACGTGCAGACGCGGTACTACCTGCGCTTCCAGGTCCACGACCGCCCGGGCGTCTTGGCGCGCCTGGCAGGCGCCCTCGGCGAAGCGGGGGTCTCCATCGAGCAGATGGTGCAGGAGGGCGGGGCCGGCTCGAGCGGCGTCGCGGTCGACATCGTCATGCTGACGCACGACGCCAAGGAGCGGGACGTCCGGCGGGCGCTCGACACCATCGCCCGGAGCGAGGTCGCGGCGGCTCCCCCACGGCTCATCCGCATCCAGGAGTAGACACCCCCACGCAGAGCGGGCGCGGCCGGCCCGGCAGCCTTACGATCCCCGCATGGCTCCTCGCGTCGCCGTCCTCCTCGCCGCGCTCCTCTCCCCCCTCGCCGTGGCCGCGTGCGCCGCCGACGCCACCGGGAACACGCGCGGAGGCGCGCAGAACCCCAACCCCAACCCCAACGGGATCGGCCCGAATGGCGGCGTCGGCGTGGAGCCTCGGGACATGTCCGGCGGCGGCCGGGGCGGCAACCCGACGCCGCACGGGAAGGGACTCTAGAGTCCCCTCACAGGTCGACCTGCTCCACTTCGCCCACCGCGTCGCCGAGGAACCGCGCCGCGACCTCGGCGAAGGTGCGCGGAATGTCCGTCACCCGTAGCTCGACCGACCCGTCGCTCCCGCCCCGCGCGAGGCCCCGGGCCTCGAGGAACGCCTTCACGTCGGCCGCCGTCGCCCGCGCGCTGTCCACCACCGCCACGTGGGGGCCGATGCGCGCGCGCACCTCGTCCTCGATGACCGCGCGCAGCAGCGGGTAGTGCGTGCACCCGAGGACCACCACGTCGACCCCGGCCTTCGCGAGCGGCTCGACGTAGCGCCGCACCACGAGGCGCGGCACGTCCCCGTCGGTCCACCCCTCCTCGGCCAGCGGCACGAGCAGCGGCGCCGGCTGCCCCACGACCTCCGCCCGCGTCGACAGCTGCGCGACGGCCCGCGCGTAGGCGCCCGAAGCGATGGTCCCCGCCGTGGCCAGCACGCCGATGCGCCCCGTCTTCGTCGCCGCCACCGCCGCGCGGGCTCCCGGCTCGATGACCTCGAGCACCGGGATGTCCAGCTCCACCCGCAGCCGCTCCGGCGCGACCGCGCTCACCGTGTTGCACGCGATGACCAGCGCCTTCACGTCGTGGGCGACCAGGTGCCGCGCGCAGCCGAGGGCGTACTTGACCACCGTCGCGGCGCCCTTCGTGCCGTAGGGCACGCGCGCCGTGTCGCCCAGGTACACGATGCGCTCGCCCGGCAGCGCCTCCCGCAGCGCCCGCACCACGGTGAGGCCCCCGAGGCCCGAGTCGAACACGCCGAGCGGCGCGTCGGGGTTCAAGCCCGCCTCCTTCCGGAGCCTGGCTCAGACCATCCGCTCGCAAGCTCGCGGGGTAGGTTCACACCGCGACCCGGTCCGCCGGGGCGCGGTCGGCGTCGCCCGCTCGGACCACCGCGTCGAGCACCGCCATCCGCACCGCCACCCCGGCTTCGACCTGATCGAGGATCACGCTGCGCTCCCCGTCGGCGATGCGCGGGTCGATCTCCACGCCGCGGTTGATCGGCCCCGGGTGCATCACGATCGCGTCGCCCTTCGCCAGCCCGAGCACGCGCGCGTTCAGCCCGAAGGTGCGCGCGTACTCGCGCGTGCTCGCGATCATCGCGCCCGCGAGCCGCTCGGTCTGGATGCGCAGCATCATGACGACGTCGGCCCCCGCCACCGCGTCGTCGATGGCGCTCATCGCCCGCACCGTCGGCCCCAGCGATTGGGCCGCGCGCGGCATCAGCGTCCGCGGCCCGCAGAGGCGCACCTCGGCGCCGAGGGCCCCGAGGAGCAGCGCGTTCGAGCGCGCCACGCGCGAGTGCAGGATGTCCCCGCAGATGGCCACGACGAGGCCGTCGATGCGCCCCTTCTCGCGGCGCATGATGAACGCGTCGAGCAGCGCCTGCGTCGGGTGCTCGTGCGCGCCGTCGCCGGCGTTGACGATCGCGGCCCGCGTGTAGCGCGAGACGAAGTCTGCGGCGCCCGACGCCGGGTGCCGCATCACGATGGCATCGGCGCGTAGTGCCTCGAGGTTCTTCACCGTGTCGAGCAGCGTCTCGCCCTTGGTCACGCTCGACGTCTGCGGGCTCACGTTGACGACGTCGGCCCCCAGGCGCTTGCCGGCCACCTCGAACGAGGTGCGCGTCCGCGTGGACGACTCGTAGAAGAGGTTCACGACGGTGCGACCGTGCAGCACGCGCGCGTTCTTCACCTCGTCGCGCGGCATCGCGAACCAGCGCTCGGCGGCGTCGAGCACGTGGACGATGTCGGCCCGGGAGAGCTCGGCGATGCCGAGGAAGTGGCGGTGGCTCCACATGCGGCGCGCCCGAATGTCCGCGCGCGGGGCCTCGCCGTCAAGCGCGGGCTCGAAGGACGGCGTCTTCCGGCCGGTCCCTTCGCGATCCCGGCGTCGCCTCGGCTGCGGCGTCCGGAAGGACGCCTCGCTCGCCTCCTCGGGCTCGCTCGGTCTCGACCGGAATACGCCGTTCTTCGCCCATGGGCTCACCCATGCGTGGGGTCCCTGCAGAGGGACGACTAGGGCGCCTCATCGGCGACGCGGAGGACCGCGGCCGAGGAGCGGAGGGACGCGTTCCTGGCGGCGGAGGATCGCGGCGGCGCGGCGGAGGGGCACGGGCATCCGAACGGAAGGCCGGGGTCATTCACCGGCATGAGTCCAGGCATCCGTTGGAAGGGCGCGGTCATGCATGGGCATGGGCGCGGTCACACATGGGCATGGGCGCGGTCATCCATGGGTCTTGGCGCAGGCATCCGCCGGAGGGACGCGTCCACCCATGGGTATGGGCGCAGGCAACCGCCGGGTCGATGCGTTCAACCAGTGGTATGGGCGCAGGCAACCGCCGGGTGGACGCGTTCAACCAGTGGTATGGGCGCAGGCAACCGCCGGGTCGATGCGTTCAACCAGTGGTATGGGCGCATGCAACCGGCGGGTAGATAGACGCGTCCCCCGGGGGATGCGACCACCCTAGTTGAGGTACCGCTTGTCCTTGGGAGGCGTGCGCTTCTTGAGCACCTCTTCCAGGCCCCCCGGCACCACCCGGAGCGGGGGAGCCCCGGCACGGGGCCGTCGCTTCGGCTTGCTGGAGAGCACGTCCTCGACGCGGATGCTCGAGGACCGGCGCCTCAGGACGGCCAGCTTGAGGTGCAGCCAGGTGGTCCGCGCCAGCGAAGGCGTCCCGCCCCAGAGCAGCCCCGCCACGACGCCGCCGAAGGGCGCGACGACGCCCTCGGGGATGCCCGACGGATAGATGAGGTCCAGCACGCAGAACCCGACCGTGATCCAGAAGAGCCACTTGCCGCGGATCGGCAGGAAGAACATCAGGTTCACCGTCGACTGCGCGTACTCGCGCGACCACGCCACCGCGACCCCCGTGATGGCGGCCATCGGCCCGAAGACCGTGCCGGGGTGGAACCGCTCCTGCGCCGATTCCGGCACGAGGAGCGAGACGGCGAGCACGGTGAGGTTGCCGACGAGGACCGACAGGGCGATGAAGCGCGCGAACCGCCAGGAGCCCCACTTCTTCTCGAGCGGCGCCCCCAGGAAGTAGAGGCCCAGGAGCGAGAAGACGAGGTGCGAGTACTTCTCCGGGCTCGTGAGCACGCCGGAGGTGAGCAGGCGCCAGACCCCCGGCAGGGTGTGGTCGGGCTTGTATGCGAGAAGGTCGAAAACGAGGCCCCCACCCGGTACCCACGTGCTGAGGAACGCGGTGAAGATGCCGCTCGCGGTCATCGCGATGAGCACGATCCACAGCGCGCGACCCGGCTTCGGGAACGCCAGCGAGAACGCCTGCGGCTCGGTCAAGCCGGCCTCCTTCCGAAGCCTGGCTCGGACCATCCGCTCGCAAGCTCGCGGGGTAGCTTCATCCAGCCATCACTGTAATGGCGCCGTCTCGCCCCCGCCAGCGATGCCGGGGCGGGCCACGGGCCAGTCGTGACGAGGCCTAGTCCGCGGTCGCGGCCGAGCAGGTGGCGGTCGTCTGCGTCGTGGCGGAGGCGGTGGCCTGGCAAGAGGCCTGCGCGACGGCGGTCTCCCCCTGGAAGAGCTCGACCGTGATGGCGTAGGCGCCGCCGGCCACCGTGGGCGTGATCGTCAGCGGGGCTGGGCACTGCGCCGAGGCGATGCCGGACTCCCCGCCGGAGGTGTACGTGGCCCGCACCGTCTCGTAGTCCGTGCCGCAGACGTAGGCGCCCGAGTCGTCGCCCACGAAGCCCTGGGTGGCCACGACGATGGGCTTGCCCGGCGTCGACGCAGGGCCGTCTTCGCCGGAGTCCTCGGCGCCGGCGTCGCTCCCCGAGGGGGCGCCCGTCGCCACGAGCGGGGCGCACACGGCGAGGACGGAGACGCCCGACTCCTGGGTCGCGGTGCAGGTGGTCGTCCAGTTCGGTGAGGCCGAGCGCGAGGCGAGGTACCCCGGCGAGTCCCCCGGGCAGCCCGGGAAGCCGCCGTCGGTCTCCTCTTCGCCGCACGCGAGCGAGGCCGGGAACGACGCCTGGTTCCACGCGACGATGGTGAGGTCGAAGCTCAGGCTCCCGGCGTCGTTGGCCGGCAGGTTGGAGAAGAGGCCGTCGGAGTAGCAGTCGAAGACGCCCGAGTAGACCGCCGGCCCGTGGTCGCCCGCGTCGCCCTCCACGTACGAGAGGAAGGCGCCGTACTCGTAGACCTGGTCGGGGGCGGTGCCGCAGCCGACGCCGGCGACGAGCGACGAGGACCGGATGAGGCCGTCGTCGTCGCGGCCGCCGGGCAGCCGGCGAGCGCCGCCGCCGCCACGGCCACGAACGGAGTCAACCCCAAGCAAAGAAGCGCTCTGCGCCGTATCACCGACGCGAGCTTTACTTGCGATCGCGGCCCGGAGCAACCGCACGGAGCCGTGCGGGGCGCCGTTTCCGGTCAGTGCCCCTTGCCGGTGACGCGCTCGATGGTGCGCGTCGTCATCGTCCCATCGACGACCTCGTGGTCGGCCAGCAGCGCCTTGTGGAGGTCGATGTTCGTGCGGATGCCGGTGACGATGAACTCGTCGAGCGCGCGCCGCATGCGGATGATCGCCTCGGCGCGCGTCGGGGCATGCGCGATGAGCTTGGCGAGGAGCGAGTCGTAGTCCGCCGGGACCCGCCAGCCGCCGTAGACCCCGGAGTCGACGCGGACGCCGGCCCCGCCCGGCGGGTGCCACTCCGTGATGAGACCCGGCCAGGGGGCGAACGTCTTCGGGTCCTCGGCGTTGATGCGGCACTCGATGGCGTGGCCGCGGAAGCTCCACGGGCGCGTGTCGGGGAGGTCGATCTTCTCGCCCGCGGCGGCGCGGATCTGCAGGGCGACCAGATCGATGCCGGTCACCATCTCGGTCACCGGGTGCTCGACCTGCACGCGGGTGTTCATCTCGAGGAAGTAGAGGTCCTTCTTCTCGTCCATCAGGAACTCGAGCGTCCCGAGCGACGTGTACCCCGTCTCGCGCACCGCCTTGCGAATGACCTCGCCCATCTCCTGCCGCTTCTCGGGCGTCATCGCGGGGCTCGGCGCCTCCTCGATGACCTTCTGGTGGCGGCGCTGCAGCGAGCACTCGCGCTCGCCGAACGTCCAGACGCCGCCGTGCTGGTCGGCGAAGACCTGGAACTCGATGTGGCGCGGACGCTCGACGAACTTCTCGCAGTAGACGTCGGGGTTCTTGAAGCCGGTCTCCGCCTCGTGGCGCGCGCTGGCGAAGGCGTCCGGCATCTCGCCGTCGGCCCGCACGATGCGCATCCCGCGCCCGCCGCCGCCGCCGCTCGCCTTGAGGATGACCGGGTAGCCGATGCGCTTCGCCTCGCGAATCGCGTGGTCCGCGCTCTCGAGCACCTGGCTGCCGGTGAGCAGCGGGAGGCCGAAGCGCTCGGCGTTCTTGCGCGCAGTCACCTTGTCGCCCCAGGCGCGCATGGCCTCGGGGGTGGGGCCGATGAAGGTGATGTTGCACTTCTTGCAGATGCGGGCGAACTCCGCGTTCTCGGAGAGGAAGCCGTACCCCGGGTGGATGGCCTCGGCGGCGGTGATCTCCGCCGCGCTGATGATGGCGGGAATGTTGAGGTAGCTCTTGCCGGCGGGCGCCGGGCCGATGCACACCGCCTCGTCGGCGAAGCGCACGTGGAGGGCGCGGGCGTCGACCTCGGAGTGGACGGCGACCGTCTTCACGCCGAGCTCGCGGCACGCGCGGATCACGCGCAGCGCTATCTCGCCCCGGTTCGCGATGAGGATCTTCTTAAACATCGGCCATGCGGAGGCTCACGCCTTCTTGATGCGGAAGAGCTTCTGCCCGTACTCCACGCTCTTGCCGTTCTGGGCGAAGATCTCGATGACCGTGCCGGCGTGCTCGGCCTCGATCTCGTTCATGAGCTTCATCGCCTCGATGATGCAGAGCGTCTGTCCGGCGCGCACCACCGAGCCGACCTCGACGAACGCCGGCACGTCCGGCGACGGGGAGCGGTAGAAGCTGCCGACGAAGGGGCTCGTCACGTCGGTGAAGTCGCCGCCCGGCACCGAGACGGGCCCGCTGCTCGCAGGGCCGCCCGCCGCCATGGCGGCGAGGGGAGGGGCCACCGACTGCGCGATCGGCGAAGCGACGACGCCGGCGGGCATCGCGGCCACGCGCGGGCCGCGCGCCACGAGGACGCGCACGCCGTCCTCCTCGTGCTCGAACTCGGTGATGTCTTTCTCGGCGAGCAGGTCGAAGAGCGCCCGCAGCTTCTCCAGGTCCATGCGTGTGGGGCGGGACATTAGTTCCGAAGGGCGCGGCTTGGGAAGCCGAGGAAGCAGGGCGGACGCGCGAATCGCGTTACGCACGCGAAAGCACGCGCAGGAGCCCCTCGAGGGCGAGCACGTAGCTGTCCGCGCCGAAGCCCGCCACGCGGCCGACACACGCGCGCGCGATGAACGAGCGCCGCCGGAAGGCCTCGCGCGCGTCGGGGTTCGAGAGGTGCACCTCGACGCAGGGCAGCGCGACCGCCTTCACCGCGTCGTGGATGGCGATCGACGTGTGCGTGTAGGCGCCGGGGTTGAGGAGGACGCCCGCGAAGCCGCTCGCGCGCGCCTTGCCGATCCAGTCGACGAGCGTGCCCTCGTGGTTGGTCTGACGGGCGTCCACCGCGGCGCCGAGCTCGCGGCCACGGGCCTCGAGGCGCGCGTGGATCTCCCCCAGCGTCGCCGTGCCGTAGACCTCGGGCTCGCGCGAGCCGAGGAGCTGGAGGTTCGGGCCGGAGAGACAGAGGACGCGCGTGGCCGCGGCCAAGGCGCCTCGCCTCAGGCCAGCTCGGCGAGGAGCTTCGGCGCGGCGGTGCGCATGAGGAAGCGCCCCTTGCCGAGGTTGCCGTCGGGCTTCATCGTGAGCGCGAGGAAGTACGTGTCCCCCAGCGTGCGGATGAGCGTGATCATCTTGTCGGTGCCGATCGCGACCTCGTGCGCCTTGCCGGCCTCGAGCGACTCCGCGGCCCGCTTGATCGACCCGAGCACCACCCCGAACTCGATGCCGACGACGTTGATGTCGAACGGTGCATCGGCGCGCGCGTAGCTGTCGACAGCGATCCCCTCGGAATCCATGATGAGGCCGGCGACGCCGCCCTCGACCTTGTCGACAATCTCGCGGAGCGCGGCCTGGAACACGACCCCGAGGGTAACACCAAACTCGCGGGCACGAGAAACTTCGGTCGGGCGGTGAGCGGCGACCCGCGAGCGAGCGTTGCCCTCCCTTGACCCTCTCCGACCGGGCGGTTTACCTTCCCGCCCCCGCGTTTCGCGGACCGACTGGGGAAACGGAGACGATGCGCGCACGAGCCGGGGATCCGCCCCGCACGATGACCCAGAAGATCCTGTCGGCACGGACGGGGGACCCTTCGCTCGCCTCGGAGCTGGTCGAGGTCCACGCCGACCAGATCGTGCTGGCGAGGGCGCCGGCGCGCGCGCTCGGCGAGGCCATCGCCGCCGGGATGAAGAAGACGTCCGCCGAGGTGGCCATCGCGTACGACACGCGCTGCGTGACCGACGCGAGCCCGGGGGTCGACGCGCGGGCGACGTCGGTGGAGACGCTCTCGCACGGGGTGCTCGTGGCTCGCGCCGGCGTGGGCTTCCCGGCGCCGGTGCACCTCGAGCGGTTCGCGAGCCCGGCGCGCCTGTGCGTGACCGACGAGCCGCGCCTGGCGGGGGTCGGCGGCATCGGGATGCTCACTCTGGTCGTGCCGACGTCGTCGCTGGCGCAGGCGCTGGCGCACGGCAGCGTGTTCATCCGCCCGCCGGTGAGCGTGCAGGTGCTGCTGCAGGGTCGACTGCGCCCCTTCGTCTGCGCGCGCGACGTGGCGCTCGAGCTCCTGCGCCGCGGCCTGGGCGAGGTCGTGCGGCGCGTCGAGGAGGCGCGCGGGGCGCCGGTCGTGGTCGAGTTCGCGGGTCCGAGCGCGCGCTCGCTGTCGGTCGGCGAGCGCAGCGTGCTCGCGGGGATGGCGCCGGAGCTCGGCGCGGCGGCGGCGCTCTTCGTCAGCGACGAGCGGACCGAGGTGTTCCTGCGGGATCAGCGGCGCTCCAAGGCGCACCGCGCGCTCGTGCCCGACGCGGGGGCTCCCTGCGCCGAGGCGCTGACGGTCGACCTCGGCGCGGTCGACCCGCTGCTCCTCGACGAGCGCGGCCAGGTACGCGCCGTGCGGGACCTCGCCGGGCAACCGGTGAGCCAGGCGCTCCTCGGCGGGGACAGCGGGGTGACGCTGAGGGATCTCTTCGCGGCCGCGACGCTCCTCAAGAGCAAGCGCGTCCCGGCGCGTCTCGACTTCCTCGTCGCGGTCCCGTCGCGCCAGATGCTCGAGGTGCTCGCGGGCGCGGGGGCGCTGACGGATCTCATCGCGACGGGCGCGCGGCTCGTCGAGCCCGACGCGCGCGTCGTGACCGGAGAGCTCTACGCCCCGCCGGCGAGCGGCGTCTCGATGCGCACCTGCGATCCCGAGCCGCACGTGCCGGGGGTGCGCGGCGCGGTGATCGCCTCGGCGGAGACGCTGGCATTCGCCGTGGCGACGGGGGAGGTGGGCGATCCGCGGGCCTTCAAGCGCCCGGTGCGGGTCACGGTGCCTCGCGCGCTGCCGACCGACGACGTGCTGGTCGCCCGCAAGGCGGAGAGGAGCGAGGCGGGCACGAAGAAGGGCGAGCCCGCGCGGGCCGTGCTGCGGCGCGAGGCGCCCGAGGCGTTCCCGGCGTGGAAGGCGGCGCAGACGCTCGAGCTGCTCGACGGGGCGTCCCTCGGGGCGAACCTCCGGCCCAACGGGCGGAGCGGCGTCGCCGCGGTGTGCGTGACGCTCGATGAGGTGCGGGATCTAGCCGCGCGCGCGCAAGAGATCGCGCCGGCGGTGCGAGCGGTGCTCGCGCCGTTCATCCCCAGCGGGCTCGTGTCGCTCCTCAGCGCCGCCGGGATCGTCGCCCTGCGCCTCGATCCGGCCGCCGCGAAGAAGCTCGAGGGGCAGAAGACGATCGCCCTGCCGGCCCCTTCCCACTGGGCCGAGGGCGAGCCGACCACGGTGAGCGCAGGTGGGGCCAAGGTCCCCGTGACGTGGCTCGCCCTGGGACCCGAGCGGGCGTGGGCCACGGGTGGAGGCGGCGCCCGGAGCGGCGGTCCCACCGGGACGCCCGCGATCGCGCGTGGCGCCGCCCGGACCTGAGCCGGCCAAATATCGGGTCGCCGCTGGTGACCGGGCGCGCGCCTTCTGGCATGCTCCCGCCGCGTGTCGAAGGGCAAGCTCACCCGTCAGGAGCTCGGCTGGCTGCTCACCCAGGAGGCGCAGGGCGCCGCGGAGCGCCTGCGCAAGGGCGTGTCGGCGCTGACGCACGCCCCGCCGCCGCCCGACGCCGACGCCGACGTGAGCGGCGTCGACGCCCACCTGTCGGCGCTCGACGACACGATGAAGATGCTCTCCAGCCTGCACAGCCGCCCGAGCACGGCGCGCGGCCGGCGCGGCCGCATCGACCTCGCGGCGATGCTGTGGGAGGTCGCCCCCGAGGCGCGCGTCTCCATCGAGCCGGGCAGCGGGACCGAGGTCTTCGGCGACGAATCGGAGCTGCGTCGCATGCTTCACGTGATGCTCGGGCACGGCAGCGGCAGCGGGAGCGCGATCACCATCAAGCGCGAGGCGGACGAGGTGGTCGTCGGCGTGGTGCTGGGGCCGGACAGCTCGGTGACGGCCGAGACGGAGCGCGCGTGGCTCGCGCGCATGGCCCTGCGCTACGGGGGA